>JAEUJL010000685.1 GCA_016794835.1 Gemmatimonadota bacterium
CCGGGTGAAGTGCCGCCACTCCGGCTCCGAGTTGCGCCAGCCGAGCGACATCACCGCCAGGATCCGCTTGCGCACCGGGTTCGTCTCGCGGTCACGCAGCACCGCGATGTCCGGGATCAAGCCGACGTAGAGGAACGTGGCCGAGACCGTCAGGTAGGTCGAGATGGCGAACACGTCCCACACCAGCGGGCTCTTGAAGTTCGGCCAGAGCAATCGCCAGTTGGGGTACGGAATCAACCAGAAGAACTTCCACGGCCGCCCGATGTGGATGATCGGGAAGAGGCCGGCCGTCATGACCGCGAAGACCGTCATCGCCTCCGCGCACCGGTAAATCGTGGTGCGGAAACCGGCGCGGAAGAGATAGAGAATGGCGGAGATCAGCGTCCCGGCGTGTCCGATACCGACCCAGAACACGAAGGTGATGATGTACACCCCCCACATGACCGGCGGGTTGTACCCGGCGTTGCCCAGTCCCCAATAGATCTGGTAGGTCCAGACGCCGGCCCCCCAGAGGAAGGCGAGGATGGCCAGGCCGAGCCCCATCCCCCACCCCTTCGTGGGCTTGAGGGTCGCCGCGATCTCGCGATCGACCTGCTCATAGTCCTTGACGGCCGGAAGCTGGACGTCGGCGGACGCGATGTTCGGCCGCATCGGCTCGATATAGGAAGCCATTAGTGCGCCCCCCCATTCGCCGCGGCCGCTGCCGGAGCCGCCGTCGCGGCAGCCCCTGGAGCCGTGTGGTTGACCTTCTTCAAGTAGACCACCGCCGTGAAGGTGTTCAGTTCGTTGAACACGTGATAGCCGCGATCGTTGTTCACCATCTTCGCCACCGACCAGTTCTCGTCGGCCGCGTCACCAAAGACGATCGCGCGTGACGGACACGCCTGGGCGCACGCGGTAGTGAACTCGTCCGGTCGCAATTCCCGCGACTCGAGCTTGGCCAGGTTCTCGGCCTCACGAATGCGCTGCACGCAGAAGGAGCACTTCTCCATGATGCCCTTCGCCCGCACCGTGACGTCCGGATTGAGCTGCAGGTGCAACGGCTCGGGGAACGCGTACTGCCGGCGATTCGGCTCGGCGTACCCGTGCCAGTTGTAGTAGCGCACCTTGTACGGGCACCCGTTGGAGCAGTACCGCGTGCCGACGCAGCGATTGTAGACCTGGACGTTGAGGCCGTCCGGCGCATGGTACGTCGCGTAGACCGGGCAGACCGGCTCGCACGGGGCATTGCCGCAGTGCTGGCACATCATCGGGACGAACCGCGCCTCGAACTCGCTGGCGCCGTCCTCGCCTCCCTCGAAGTACCGCTCGATGCGCAACCAGCTCATCTCGCGGCCCTTGAGGATGTTGGCGCCCGGACGCGTGTCCCAACCGGCGCCATCGCTCGTGTGGAACGGCCGCAGCGACCGACCCTGCCAGCGCGCGCCGACCGTCGGGATGTTGTTCTCGGCGTAACACGCCGTGACGCAGGCCGAACAGCCGGTGCACCGCGAGAGGTCGATGGTCATCGCCCAGCGGCGCTTGGCCATCCCGCTCCAGTGGTTCGGGTCGTACATCCCCTTGTCCTTCGACGTGGGGTCGCCGAGGTCACCCTGGGCATCGTTCGCAACCGGCGACCGCAGGCCGGGGAGGAACTCGTGCGACGCGTCGCCAGGCAGGGCGTGGTGTTCTTCCTTCACCCCCGCCACCAGGTCGGCCACCGTGATCGCCTGCGCGATCCCGCGGCCGTGCTGCCGTGCGGAGCCTTCGAGGGTCACCAGGTCCGAGCGCTGGGCGGCCTTGGCCACCGTGGCCTTGCCCTGGGTGAAGGCGAGACCACCGCCAGCATTCCAGGCCGCGCCTAACGCGTCGAGCGCGTTGACGCCGATCCCCTCGGCGTAACGACCGTACTTCGTGTGCCCCTGCCCGAGGGCCACCGCCACCGTGTCCGGGCGAATACCGAGGTACGGCCACGCCGGGGCGGTGATCGCGCCCGCGGCCGTCGTCACCGTGACATGGTCCCCCGCGGCGATCCCGAGGCGGGACGCCGTCATCGGATGGATCTCCACCCAGCTCTGCCAGACGATCTTGGCGACCGGGTCCGGCAGTTCCTGCAACCAGGGCTTGTTGGCGCCTTCGCCCATCCCCAGCGTCGCATGCGGATAGGTCACGAGGAAGAAATCCCCGGTCCCACCCATCGTCGCTGGGGTCGCCGCGGTCGTGCTGGCGGCACGCGTCGCGATGGTCCCGCTGATCATCCCCTTCGGGAGCGCGGCGGTCAGCGCGGCGCTGCCGTACTTGCCGACGAGGTACTCACGGTAGGACTTCTGCGGGAAGCGGGACGCGAGGGCTGCGTCCTTCTGCGCGACCTGCAAGAGGACGTCCGCCGTCGCCCGCGTGTCGAAGATGCGCTCCATCACCGGCTGCTGCAGCCCGATCACGCCAGGGGCCGCCTGCGCATCACCCCACGACTCGAGCGAGTGATCGTCCGGCAGCACCAGGTCGCACAGCTCGGCCGTCTCGTCCGGATAGCTCGAGAAGGAGACCTTGAACGGCACCTTCGCGAGCGCCTCGGCAAAGCCCATCGACTTGGGCGTATCGTAGGCCGGGTTCGCGCCGCGGAAGAAGGCGATCTTCACCGACCCGGCATTGGCGCGGGTGATGATGTCCTGCAACCCGCCAACACCGACGGCACCGCCAAAGCCGCTGTGGGCCTCGGCGGGCTTGATCGTCACCCCCACGCTGCCCTTCGCCTTGTTGATCGCCGCGCACGTCGCGGCGACCGCCCCGGCATTGGGCGTGGAGGACCCGGACACCACCAGGCTCGTCGCGGCGCCGCGCAACTCGTCGGCGATCGACTGGAGCGTGGCCTCGGTCACGCCGCTGGCCTGCGCCGCCGCAGCGATCGACCCGCCGGATCCACCAACCGCGGAAAGCAGCGCGCTGGCGATCGCTTCCTCGCTCCCGGGCGCACACGAGACCCAGGTGTCTGCATTCAAGCCGGTCAGCGAGCGACGCGGCCCGATGTAGATGACCCGTGGGCCATCGGCCAGCTTCGCGCGGGCGTCCCCAAAGCTGAGCTGCTGCGGCACGCTGGCGCCCCAGCCGTCCAGGAAGTCCGCGCCGAGCGAGATCACCAGCTTGGCGGCGGCAAAGTCGAGGCGCGGCATCGCCACGCCGTACGCCGCCCGGTTCGCGGCTTCCACCGCCAGGTCCGCCGACGGGTCGTACTGGATGTGGGCGCCGAAGCCATAGCCCGCCAGCCAGCCGTCCAGCATCCCGGCAAACGACCCGCTCTCGGGACCGGAGACAAAGACCGCGTTGCCGGCGGCACCGCGTGACTCGCCGAGCTTGGCGACCAGCGTGTCGATCGCCTTGTCCCAGGTGGTCGCGACGAGCTTGCCGCCCTCGCGCACCATCGGGCCGCGATAGCGATCCGGGTTGTAGAGCCCCTGCAGCGCGGACTGCCCCTTGGCGCACAAGGCCCCCTGGTTCACCGGGTGGTCCGCCAGGCCCTCGAGCTTGATGGCGCGGCCGTCGCGCACCTCGGCGATGATGCCGCACGACGCCGCGCATTCGCGGCACGTGGTGGTGTAGAGCGTCGAGACCCCCGGCACCGTGTTGTCTGGCGACGAGAGGTACGGGATCAGGCTCTCCACCTGCTCGTTGGTGCACCCAACGGCGGTGGTTGCCGCCCCGGCGGCTCCAAGCACCTTGAGGAACTGTCGGCGCTTGACGCCGTTCGGTTCCGGTGTGTGGCTCATGTAGTGCGTCCTCGGTTCACGAAGCTCTGGGACAGGCGCCACCGCACTCGCGGTGGCGCCACCGGACCGGTACTAGTAGTGGCACACGGCGCAGTCATACCGCGCCTTCTTCGGCTCCACCGCTGTCGCAGCGGCCGCACCCGCGGTGTCACCCGCCGCCTTGAGCCCCTCGCTCAACTGGTAGCCGTTCACATGGCAGGTGAGGCACCAACCCATGTTGAGGGACGAGGCCTGGGAGACCTGGGCCATGTCCTGCACGGGGCCGTGACAGCTCTGGCAGGTCACCCCGGCGTTCACATGCCGCATGTGCGGGAAGCGCACGTACTCGGGCAGCTTGTGAATGCGCACCCAGGGAATCGGCTTCCACTTGTCCGGCTGCCCGATCGGTGCGAACGCCTGGAGCTTCTTGATCTCCTCGCTCGTGCGCGCCGGCTGGCCGTTCATCGCGGGACGATTCGGCCCGACCAGTGTGTGGCAGCCCATGCAGGTCCCCACCGCTGGCAGGCCAGGATCCGGGGACTTGTTCGCGCTGCTATGGCAGTAGAGGCAGTTCATCCCCAGCGTCTTCACGTGCACCGGGTGGGGGAACTTGATCGGCTGTACGGGGGACACCCCCTGCGACGACGATGCGCCGCTGTACGCCGAGAGGATGGTTGCCGCGATCGCTATCGCGAAGAACGACGGCACCAGCGCCCACTTGCTCCTGCTCGTCATCAGGACCGGGGGGTGGAAGGAAGTCCGAGTGAACGATTCGGCTTGTGAAGAATTTCACAAGCTGATTTGCCGCCGGGAATTATGCCGGGGGTTGTGAATGCGCGCAAGAGACGGCCCCGCCACGAGTTGCGCCTCCTCACCGCCAATCACCTGCTTCGTCTGAAAGTCCCAATCTGTCCGGATCCGCAAGGACGGCCGCCAACACGTCGGCCTCACGCAGCTCCAGCGAGGCCAACGGGGTCTGCACGAGACGAAGTGGCCACATGGAGCCGAACAGGAATCGCGACGCGCCGATCGTTCGCAAGAGGTGGGAGAGCTCGTCGGACGGAGGACCCCAAAGCCACGAAATGTCCCAGTGCAACCGGGTGCGCTCCGCAGGGGTCAGCCCCCAGTGCACTTCCTCGATGAACTCGCGCGAGGCCGCACAGACGACAACTGTCGCCCCGGTGGATGCACGCGCGAGCTCGCGGACAAACGCGGCGCTCAGGTCGGGGACGGCGTCCATGGGATGCCGCTGCCGGAGGTCCTCGAACCGGACCGTGAGCACCAGCACGAGCCCGCGTCTCGCGGCCTCCACGGCGACCTGCGTCGTGTTGGGATCACCGGGGCCGAGCCCAACGATCTGGGGATAGAGACGAACGGCGGGGGCACTGACGCGGACGGCGAGATCAAGCTCGCGCGTGGCGGACGGCCAGTCCGGTCGCACCGTCGGCACCGGACGGAGCCGCGGCGCGAACGGCGCCAACGCCGCCACAAGCTCCGCGTTGCCATGCGACGGGTCTCGATGAAACGCGGACGGCAGGTGCCCCACCCATGCGCCATCGATCCCCTCACGCTGCAGCACCTGCGAGAGCACGGCCGGCTCCGGATGCGGCACGTACCGCCACGGAAAGCCGCCGATGAAGGTGTTGACGTCGATCATGCGGGCCTCGCGGGGGAGAGACGTCCACCCAGCGACGCAAAGGCGTGCGCAGGGAAGATGCGCACCGCATTGCGCCAGCGGATGTCCGCCAGCTCGTCGGCCGACAACCCGATCACCTCCAGGGCGCGCAGCTTGGCCAGGCCGGTGCACAAGGTGATGTCCGCGCCCCACAGCAGGCGCTGCGCGCCGACGGCCGCGAGCGCGTCATCCAGCATCCCGCGATCCACCCCGCTGCCGGACAGGTCGAGGTACACGTTAGGCACGTCGCGCACCGCGGCGAAGGTGTGGGCGTAGTCCCCTCCCCCGCCAATGTGCGCCAGGATGAACGACACGGTGGGATGCCGGGTGGCGGCCCGCGCGAGGTCCGCCCCATCGGAAATGTCCTGGCCCGGCCAATGTCGCCGGCGGTGTTGCCAGATGTGGTGCAGCACCGGGAACCCATGCCGCGCGGCACACTCATAGAGCGGGGTGACCACCGGATCGTCGCACCGACGCGCCGCCGCGAGCTTGAGCCCCACGGCGCCGCGCGCGGCACACCGCTCGACCTCGGCAACCGCCCCGGCGCCATCGTTCGGGTTGACGGCGACATACGTACGCACCCGCGCGTCGGCCGCCTGCAGGGCCAGCATGGCATCGTTGGCCGGAACGGTGTCGGCCAGCGACTGGAAATAGGTCGGCGAGGTCGCCCCCCAGCTCCCCAGGATCGATGCCACATGAAAGACGATCCCGATACGATCGCCGGCCTCGAGGCGACGCGCGTTCAGGTGCCACCCATTGTGATAGCCCGACCCATCGGGAAAGAAGTGCGCATGCACGTCGATGAGGGGCTCGCCACCAGCCAACGGGGTGGTCACGCCACCCCCTCCACCACCTCAACAAACGCCGTCGAGGCCACGCGCTCGACCTCAAGCAGGACGTCTTCGTCATCGTGGGCGAGCGAGGCGTAGTTGTACGCCCCCCGCTTGAACAACACGCCATGCCATGCGGCCCGCTCGAGGAAGTGGCGTTCGCGCCCGGGATCGGCAAACCGGAGGAACCACATCGGGTCAGGCCCCACGACCTCCACCCCATCGACCCCCGACGCCTCGATGGCCGCCGCCACCGCGGCGCGCATACGGCCACCGACGCGCGCGAGCACGGCACACGGGTCCCCTTCCTCCGCGAGGTAGCGATCGAGCACCGCGTGCACGGCCGCCAGGGCCACCGTCTCGCCCGCGCTGGTGGAGGTGATCCAGGTGCGTCCCGCCGCCTCCATCACGGGGGCACGGCCCACCACCGCGGCCACCGGGAATCCGTTGGCCATCGCCTTGCCGAAGACGGCAAGGTCCGGGGTGACGCCGGCCACCTGCTGGTAGCCGCCTAACGCGACCCGGAACCCGGTCTTCATCTCGTCGAAGATGAGCACGGCCCCCACCTCGTCGCACAGGGCGCGGGCCCGCTCCAGCCACGCCCCATCCGGAAAGGCCTCGATCACCGGCTCGATCACCACCGCCGCCAGCTCACGGCCAGCTGCCTTCACGGCGGTCTCCAGGGCGGCCAGGTCATTGAACGGCACCCGGGTCACGAGGCGCGACACCGCCTCGGGCACGCCGGGGCCGGTGCTCGACCAGTCCTGCCAGCCGAAGTAGCCACAGGCGACGATGCGCTCACGCCCGGTGGACACCCGCGCGATGCGCACGGCGGCCGACATCGCCTCGCCCCCGGACTTGAGGAAGCGGACCCGCTCGGCGCACGGGATCACCTCGCACAAACGCTCGGCTACCTCCACCTCCGTCACGTGGGCCAGCCCGGCGACGTGCCCGCTCGCCACCGCGGACACCACGGCGCGCGTCACGCCATCGTCGCCATACCCCAGCGCCACCGAGCCCAACGCCATCGTGCAGTCAATCAGCGTCTGGTCCCCGGCGGTCACGAGGTGGCACCCGCTCGCGCGCACGTAGTGGGCAGGGCCCACCCCGTCCGGGCCGTACAGCGCGTGGGGCTGCTTGCTCCCCGTCGAGCTGCCGCCGGGGATAACGGCTGCCGCCCGATCGCGCCATCCCGCGTCGAGCGCCTCCGCCCCGCCGTCATCCTCGGGGACCACGTCATCCAGCTCGCCCTCGTCTTCCACCGCCGTGCTCTCGTCAGGCACCTCGGGCGGGGGCGTTGGCTCCTTGCGCTTGCCGAACAGGTTGAAGGCCATGCGGGGGATCGGATCGGGTGGACGTGATCGGGGAACGTTACTGCGCGGCGTCGGCCTCCGCCTGCACGCGGCCGGCCTCGGCCTCATCAAAGGTGACCGGGGGCAACCCCGCCATCCCGCGATAGCGATTCATGGCGCGCACCACCTCGATCCACATCGCGCGCGCCATCATGATCTCGCGGGCATCGGGGTCCATGCGGAACCCCAGCGAGCGCACGCTGCGCATGATGTGCGTGCGGAACCGCGTCTTGAAGAACTCGACGGCCTCGAGGGCGTGCTCCTGGTCCTTGAAGAGGCGCTCCATCTGGTCCGCCGAGGCGGGCGGCGCGGCCTTGCGTGGCGGGATGCGCTCGCGGGTGGCGTCACCCGCGGCGAGGTGGAGCTCGTAAAGCGTCACCACGATCGCCTGGGCGAGATTCAGCGAGGCGTGCTCCGTGGTGGGGATCGTCACCGACGCATGCGCCCGGTCGAGCGCCTCGTTCGGCAGGCCATCGTCCTCGCGCCCGAACATCAGGGCGACCGTCCCTTCCGCAGCCCGCGCGAGCAGCGGGTCGGTGAGCGAGCGCGGGGTATGCTGCTCCCATCGCACGCGCCGACGTCGCGCGGTGAACGCGGCGACGAAGACGGTGTCGCCCAGCGCCTCGTCGAGGGTGTCGACCTCGCGGATCCGTTCGATGATGTCGAGGGTGTCGTGGGCGATCCCCTCGATGCGATACGCGTTCCATGGCACGGGACGCACCATCACCAGGTCCCGGACGCCGAAGTTCTTCATCGCGCGCACGGTGGCGGCGATGTTGACGGGATTCTGGGGTTCGTACAGCACCACGCGGACGCGGTGCAGGATGGAGTCAGGCATCTGGGATCTCGAAGGACAACATGCGGCGTGGGTCTTCACGATCACCGCGCAGGTAGACCCACTCCCCGTCCGACCCGGTGGCCACGAGTTGCCCCCGCCGTCGTTCGCGTTGCCGGGAAATCTCGTTGATCACCACGTTCAACCTGAAGTGGCGATCCACACCCAGCCCCTGGGCCCCGCGCGGGAATCCGCAGCGCACCTGGTAGCCGTCGGGCGTTAGGCGCCAGGTTGCGGTGAGGGGCGGCACCGCCCCGCGGAGCTCGCGGGGGGTGATGCGCACGGTGGGCGCGGCCTCGGGAACCAGGATCCAGCTGGCGGTCGCGTTGGCCCCCGGCACGTCGAGGTACAGCTGGACGCCGTCCGAGTTGATGTCGGGATCCTCGTTGTCCAGCGGGTTCACCGCGCGCGGCGGGGCGAAGGTCGGGTCGACCTTGCGCACGGAGATCTCGATGTCGACGAAGGCCGTGCCGGCGGCCACGCGCAGCGTCGCCTCGGGGGCCCCCGCCTGGCTCCACGGCTGCTCCGAGCGTCGGTAGTGCCGCTCGCCGAGTTCCAGGGTGAACGGTCGTCCCGGCGCGAGCACAAAGGCGGGGGCGACGCTTGCCGGTGGTTCGCGATCGCCGGACGCCGCGGTCGCCACCGTGGCCTGCCGGCGCAGCTGGTGGACCTGCCCGTCCGGGGTCGCGAGGTCGCACCCGCCGTCGCGCGACTCGATGCGCGTGCGTCCGCGGGGACCATCCACGACCATCGCCTCGGGGGTGAAGGTCACGTCGGTGACAGCGCCCCAGGCCAGCACGGTGCGCCAGCGTCCACGGCGGCCGCTCGCCTGCCAGATCGTGATCTCGCGTTCACTGGTCCCGGGTGGCCCCGGCGCACGTGCCTGCCTCCACGTGAACGGCGCGTCGGCAGCCGTCCATCCTGCCAGCGCGTCGCGCCCGGACGAGGCGCGAAAGACGACCGGACCAGCCACCGTCGCCTGGCGCAGCGCGACCATCGGTGGGGGCAGCTCGCCCGTGGGTGCCGTGGCCGTCGCGCCAGCGGACGGCTCCAGGGTCCAGGCCACCTGCCAGGGCAGGGACAGCTCAACGTCGTCGGCGCTTTCCCAGAGGACGTCGTCCACGAGGCACTGGTCGAGCACGATCACGCGACGCGTCACGTGCGCCCGCCCGGGCACGACGTCGAAGGTCGCCTCCACCCAACCGATCCCCTGCGCCTCACCCCAGCCACGCAGGACGCCGGCGCCATACGGCTGAGAGCGCCCGTCCACCAGCGGCGCGTTATGCGCCCAGGTGGAGCGATACCAGGCGAGGCTCGGATCCGTGTACGACCCGGTCCCGACATCCTCGAGGAACCGCGATCCCCCGACCACCAGCCAGAGGTTCAGGCGGTCGGGGTGCCCATGGCCCCCCCCGGGGTGTCCGTAGTCCAGCGCCGCGTACACGCGGCCACCGTCGCGGCGGAAGACGGCGAACCCCTGGTGCGTGAGGTGCACGGAGTCCGGCCCGTGGGGGACCGCGCGGGGGAGCTCGGCCCGCGCACACAGCAGCGACTTCCAGCCTAACGACGACCGGTCCAGGCGGCACGGCGGCCCATTGCGTTCCGCCTCGGCGGTCGACGTGGCCCGCCCGGTGTCGCCCGCGGGGATGTCCGGCGCATACAGCGTCGCCAACGCGGCGACGAGTCGCTCGTCGGCGGTTCGCGCCAGCCCCAGCTCGCACGACTCCGCGAAGCGCCATTGCCGCAGCGACACGGCGTACTGCGAGTCGCGGCGCGCGGGAAAGGTGACATCGGGCAGCGCGGTGAGGAACGGAAGGGCAAAGGCCTCGTGAAAGCGCGCGACGAGTGGCGCGGGCAGCGGGATCCCCTGCTGCTCCGCCATCGTCACGCCGTACCAGAGGCCGCGGTGCGCAAACTGGTGGTAGTTCTCCCCCTCGTACCACGAGCCATCCGCGAGGAGCCCGGACTCCAGGTGGGCCACCAGCCCCGACCGTCCCAGCACGGCGCGCTCCACGAGCGACGGCCGGTCGAGCAGGACGCCGCACGCCAACAGGGTCGCGTTGTTCCACACCTGCCGGTTCGACCCCCCTTCGTCGTACGCGGCGATCAACTCGACACTGGGGGCCAGCACCCGCTCGCGCACCCGGCCGCCGAGCCCGTCCGGCGCGAGTCCCTGCGCCTCGAGCAGGTCCAGCGCCACCGCCACCTGCAACGTCCAGATCGACTCGAGGTAGGTGCTGAAGAACGGGCGGGTGGGGCCGAGGACGTTGTCCTCGTTAGGGTACGAGAGATACTGGTCGGCACAGGCGGCCAGGATGCGCACGGCCACGTCGCGCGCGACCGCGTCGTCGGTGAGGCCGGCGAGGGCCGCCCCATGCACCGCCCGCTCGACGAGCCAGAGCTGCCGGTTCATCACCCACCATCGATCGTGGTCCTCCCCCGTGAAGACGACCCCACAGCGCGGACACCGATGGCGCTGCGGTTCCCACGGGTCGAACGCGAGCAGCACCCCATGCGTGGGGCAGCGACCACCCCCGCGGGTCAATCGGGCCTTCTGCCGTGGCAGGTGCAGCTCAACACCGCACAGCGGCTCGAGCTCGGCGCGGAGGGATGCCGCCAGCGGCCGGAGGGACGTCGCGACCACGCGGCCCTGTGCCGCCAACGCACCCGGCGAGACCAACAGGGTCACGGCGACCCCGCGCGCTGCGGGCGGTCGAAGCGCCAGCGCGTCACGCTGACCAGCTCACCGCGCAGGTCCATCTCGATCCCCTGCACCACGCGCCGCGCCCCCTGCACCCCGCGCGAGTGATACAACCACGCGACGGGTGCCTGGTCCTCCAACTCGGCAGAGACGGCGCGCCACGCCGCCGCCACCGCCGCCGGCTCGCGCGCCTGTGCGGCCTGGTCGAGCAGCGCGTCGAGGCGCGGAGAATGAAACGACGCGTAGTCGAGCGCCCCGCCCCGCTGGGCCGTGGCGAACATCGCCGCCACGTGACTGAGCGCGAGATCACCCGGGATCCCCGTGAGCAACACGTCAAAGGCCCGCGGTTCCGCGCGCGCGTCGCGCAGGAAGGTGCCGAGCTCCACCTGTTCCAGGGTGACGTCCACGCCCACGGCGCGCAGGTCCGCCTGGATCAACTGCTCCATGGCGTTGTCGCCACTCCCCACGCTGCGGAGCGCGAAGGTGAGCGGGACGCCACCGCGGCGGCGTTGTCCATCCACCAGGGGATACCCCGCACTGTCGAGCAGGGCCGCGGCATTGCCGCGAGATGCCATCGAGTCGTAGGCCACATGCCCCGGGAAGACCGGCCCGGTGGTGGCGACCCCCATCCCGTGCAGGGCGACACCCACCAGCCGCTCGCGATCGATGGCGGCCGAGATGGCGCGCCGCAGCAGGGCGTTGTCGAAGGGTGGGCGCGTGGTGTTGAAGACCAGCACGTTCGTGAAGGCGACCGGATAGGTGAGCAGCCGCAACGATGGGTCCGACGCGGCAAGGGCAGCCATCGACGGCGAGATCCCGGCCAGGTCGAGGTCTCCGCTGGCCAGTCCGGCGAATTTCGTTGTCGCCTCGTCCACCACGGCGATCACCAGCTCATCAATGGCGGCGGGACCGCCGAGGGCCTCGGGAAAGTCGTCCACCCGCGCGAAGCGCCAGGACTCGCGGGGCCGGCGTTCGACAAACCGGAACGGACCGTTGCCCACGGGCGCGCGCCCAAACGCGTGGGTGCGGAACGCGGCGCGCGGCACGCCCTCCAGCAGGTGCCGCGGGACCACCGGGAGTTCACACAACACGAGCGGAAATCGCGGCGGTGGCGTCGCAAAGGCGAGGACCACCGTGGAATCATCCACCGCCTCGACCCGCTCGATCGACGCCAACTCGCCCCGGCGATAGTACCCGGTCGCCGGGTCACGGGCCGCGTCGAGCGTGAAGGCCACATCGCGCGCGTCGGTGGGCGCGCCGTCGTGCCAACGCAAGCCGTGCCACAACCGGAGCGTCAAGGTTCGTCGATCACCGGACCACTCCCACCGACGGGCCAGGTACGGCTCGGGCTCGAGATTCGCCGCATACCGGGCAAGGGTGACGAACAACGCGTACCGCTGCACCTGCCGCGCCATGGGATGCACGGTGACGAGCGGGTTGGCCGACTCGAGGTCCGCTCCCGACGCCACCACCGCAACGGCCGGTCCCTCGGAGCCGGGGGCGCAGCTGGAAATCGCGAGCGCAAAGATGGCCGCGCACGTTGACGCCCGGCGGCCAGCGCGCATTATGCGCACGTGCCCGCCCTGCTCCGACGCGGCGTCGAGTCCATCCTGCTGTTCGGGTTCGTCGTCACCCTCACGTTTGTCCTCGCGCATCTCGCCCCGGGAGACGCGACCGACCTCCTCATCCCGCCGACGGCGACGCCGGAGGATGTGGCACGCTTGCGCGCGAGCCTGGGGCTGGATGCGTCCATGATCGGGCAATATGTGCGATGGATCTCGCAGGTGGGACGTGGCGACCTCGGCGTTTCGTTCGCCCTGGGTGAGCCGGTGCGCGACCTCCTCGCGCGCGCACTCCCCGTCACCCTCGGGTTGGGGGCCGTGTCGCTGGCGTTCACCTTTGGTGTTGGCGTGACGGTGGGGTTGTGGCAGGCGCGTCATGCGGGGAGCTGGCGCGATCGCCTGGTGAGCGCGATGGCGATCACGGTGTATGCGGCGCCCACCTTCTGGTTGAGCCTGGCCCTCGTGGCGGTGTTCACGTACGTGGCCTCGCGCGCCGGGTGGCCGGCCGCCGTCCGGCTGCCTGCGATGGGACTCCGCGATCCCCGCGGGACGGTTGGTGAGCTGGCCGCGCTGGTCGACCTGGCGCGCCACGCCGTGCTACCGGTGGTCGTGCTGTCGGCCGTGGGGGCGGCGGGCATTTCTCGTTATGCGCGCGCCGGGGCGATGGCGCTGGCGCGTGAGGACTGGGTGCGCACGGCGCGGGCGAAGGGGGCGGCGACGCACGTGGTGTGGCGGACGCATATCCTCGCCAATGCGCGCCCGACCCTGATCGTGTTGCTGGCCCTCTCGCTCCCCGGGTTGGTCGCCGGCTCCGTCTTTGTGGAAGGGGTCTTCGCCTGGCCCGGGATGGGCCGGCTCCTGCTGTCCAGCATTGGAGCCCGCGACTACCCCGTCATCATGGGCGCGACCGTGGTGTATGCGGCCATGGTGATCCTGGCCAACTGGCTGGCCGATGTCGGCATCGCCTGGGCCGACCCCCGGCGTCGCACATGAGGGGCACACACCGGGCCGCGGCGATCTCGCTCGGGATCCTCACGCTCGCGGCGCTCATCGTGCCGGCGCTCGCCACGGATGACCCCACCGCGATCACGGACGTGGTCGCCCGGCGCCTCGTGCCGCCCCTGGGTCGGGATGCCGGTGGCGGCTGGCACCTGTTCGGCACCGATCGGTTCGGTCGCGACATCCTCGTGCGCACCCTGCTCGCGGCGCGGGTCTCCCTCCTGGTGGGGGTGGTCGGCTCGGTGCTCGCGGCGGTCGTGGGGGTCTGTGTGGGTGCAGCCGCGGCGTGGGCGGGGCGCTGGGTGGATCGCGTGTTGATGAGCCTGGCCGACACCTTGCTTGCCGTGCCGCGACTGGTGCTCCTGCTGCTGTGCGTGGCGCTGTGGGCCCCCGGGCTGGGGACGGTGATCATCGTCCTCGCGGCAACCGGGTGGATGGGCATTGCGCGCCTGGTCCGCGCCGAGGTGCTCGCCCTGCGGTCGGTCGGGTTCGTCGAGGCCAGCCGGGCGGCCGGCGCACGATCCCTGCGCACGCTGGTGGCCCATGTCCTGCCTAACGCGGCTGGCCCTGCCGTGGTGGCGACCACCCTCGGGATCGGCAACGCGGTGCTCATGGAGAGTGGGCTCGCCTTCCTGGGGCTGGGGGTGCAGCCGCCCACGCCGAGTTGGGGGAACATGATCGCGGGGGGACGCGACCTGATCGTGACGGCGCCGTGGGTCGCCCTGGCGCCCGGGCTCGCGCTGCTCGTCACCGTGTTGCTGTGCACCGAGCTCGGCGACAGCCTGGACCCGACCGCGTGGCGCACGCGGAATCACTAACCGCCTTGCTGTGGACCCGGGGGGACGGTTTCTTGGGGCATTCCAACCCGCACGGCGATCCCGCCGTGCCACTACCCGGAGCGCCCCATGTCCGTTGCCAAGGTCACCGAGATCATCGCTTCCTCCAAGAAGTCGTTTGACGACGCCATTGAAGTCGGGATCAAGCGCGCCAACAAGACGCTGCGCAACGTGAAGGGCGCGTGGGTCGCCAGCTACAAGGTCGACTGCGACAAGGGCAAGATCACGAATTACCGCGTCACCCTGAAGGTCACCTTTGTCCTCGCGGACTGAGGTCGAGATGACCAACCCCAAGGAGCCGCTCCCTGACTTCTCTGACGTCCAGTCGGGGAGCTCGTCGGAGGCGATCACGCGCGAAGCGGCCGCCGTCCCCACGTACACCGTCGTGAAGGGCGATACGCTTTCGAAGATCGCCAAGCGACATTACGGCGACGCCAGCAAGTGGAAGGCGCTCTTCGAGGCCAACCGCGACGTGATCAAGAACCCCGACCTCATCCAGATCGGATGGGTCATCAAGCTTCCCCAGTTGTGAGGCCCCACATGCGCTATTCGTCCCTCGCCGTCGCCGCCCTCGCGGTGCTGGCGGTTGCGTGCAAGAAGAAGGACGCGGCGCCAGCCGCCGCCACACCGCCCGCCGCCGCGGCCGCCGCGCCCGCACCGGCAACACCAATGGCCGCGGTCACGGCGGTGGAGATTGGCCGGCACCTCGGTGAGGACAAGCGCGTCAGCGACACGACGAGCGTCTTTGCCCCAAAGGACACGCTCTACCTCGCGGTCGCCACGGAGAACACGGCCCCGGGGGCCACGCTGCTGGCCAAGTGGACCTTCCAGACCGGGCAGACGCTGGACTCCACCTCGCAGGCCGTCGCCGCCCCCGGCCCTGGCGCCCTGGGGACCGTCTCGGAGTTCCACCTCGTGAAGCCCAGCGGCTGGCCCGTGGGCAAGTACAAGGTGGAGGTGTGGCTGGACGGGGTGTCGAAAGGGGTGAAGGAGTTCGAGGTCAAGCGTTAGGCAGGTCGTCGCGCCCCACCTCGATCGTCGCCACCGCGTACGGTGGGAGCTCACACCGTACGCGTCCCCCGGCAACCGCAAGCGCGCCAAGTGGCGTGTCGTCCAGGCGCAGTCGACGAGCGGCCGTGACGCCTGCCATGATGAGGGTCACGGGACGGGGCCGGTCGGTGACGTTCACCAGGCGCACGCGGAGCGTCCCCACCGTCGCCCCGGGGCGCGTCCCCAACCACCGCACCCCGTCACCCTCCACTCGCATCCCCTCGAGGTGCGTCGCCTCGGGCATTCGCATCGGCACGGCCACGGGCGGCGTGAGGACATCGGCCGCCACCGACTCCACGGCCGCATGGGTCCCCGCGTGATCCGCGCCATGTGGGAGGATTGCGAGCGTGGCGTGGAACGGTCCCACCTGTTGTGCAGCCGGCACCGCGGCCGGGTATCCGGCGTGCCCGGGGCGTTCCGGCAGGTCGGCGCGACTCAGCTCCCCAACGGCGCGCAGCATGGTGATCGCCACCTGGCCTTCCGGCGTGGCCTCGTACTCCGCCAATCCATCGGAATACACGGTGAGCCCGCACCCGGCCGCGCGGTCCACACAGGTCACGAAGCGGTGCAGCGGCGCGGTCGCCGCCACGCGCTCCACGTCGCCGGCGTGCGGGAGCGGGGGATGTGACGACCGCTGCACCGGGGCAAAGGCAGCGTCGGCGTAGTGGCTGGCCCCGCCACAGCCGGTGCGAACCACGGCCCGCAGGCGGTAGTCATGTGCCGTGGAGTCCCCGTCGATGACGAGCCGGAGCCACGGCACACCCGCGTCGAGCTGCACGCGCACGGTGAGGTCGGTGGTCGCGCGGCGGTGCCGCGTCATCTCCCCGGTGGGGTGCGCCACCTCGCGGGAGGCAATGGGGACGCGCAGGCGCACCGTGAGCTCGGCGCGCAACGGCCCCCGCGCCGTGACGCGCACGGACCTGGCAACCCCTACCTCGTGGGTGCCGGGGATCGCCGAGTGCGTATAGAGATCCCCGCGTTCTCCCGTGGACTCGAAGCCCAGGAGGTCGCGCCACTCTCCCCATGCCCCACTCACGCACAGCCCATGCTGCGGATCCCACCATGCCGTGAGGAGGCCGTTGTCCAGGATCGCCTCACGCACGCGCACCGGCTGCGGGGCATCGGCGCGCCCGGCGCGCTCCACGACGTCGAGCGCGGTGATGCCGTGCGCGGGAATGTCCTCGCACCAGAGCAGCACGCGGTGGCGTTCGACCAGCCGGGTGACCGGATACCGCGTCGGCGCCTCATCCCGCACCACCAGCCGCTCATGGGACAGCCGCTGCATGGGAAGCGCACGACCACCACGGTGCACGCTCCAGCGAGGCACCGCGCGCGCCGCCGCCGGCGCTGCCGCCCCGAAGCCGATCGGGACGCGTGCCAGCGGGAGGTCGACGATCGCTTCCACCACCCCCGCGCGACGACGCGGCACCGGATTGCCCAGGAGCAGTCGCGGTGGCTCGAGCCCGACCGGGCGGTCGTTGGTGATCGCGGCCGCCCGGCCTAACGCCTGTTCGCGCAGGGCACGCGCGCCGGCCTCCACGCGCGTGTGGCGGTCGTCCATGGCCGCAGCAACCGCATCGATCGAGCAGCCACACAGCGTATCGTGCGGGTGGCTGGACAGGAGGAGCCGCCACAACCCGTCGAGCGCACCGACACCGACCGCCTCGCCCCGCCACGCGCACAAGGCGAGCCACGGTTCCAGCTCCTGGGACAGCAGGCGTTCGAGCTGCGCATTCGCGCGCTTCTGGTGCGCGCGCGATCCCATGGTGCCGCCGAGGGTCCACACGTACGACGGTGAGGCACGGAGTTCCCCGCGCACCGTCGGCACCTGGGTCGTGGCGCCACAGGCCACCTGCGCCTCCGCGAAGCCGCGGAGGCCGCCCATCACGACGTCCGCCGGTCGGGCCGCAGCGACGAGGGCAGCACGCGCCGTGTCAAAGCCTTCCTGCAGGGCGTGGTGGTCCGCGCCGTTGAGCACCAACAGGTGCCCCGAGCGACTCCTCGGGGCGAGGGCGTCACGCAGGAGCGCCCAGCGCGCCGCCATCTCACCTGGATCCGTGGGAAGCGACGAGCCGAACTCGTAGCCTGACGATGGCAGGTGATGGAGGAGCACCTCATCGCCCGCGGTGTTGCGCCACCGCGCGGCATCCCCGTCCGGCCACCCACGCCCGCCGAACCCACGCCACACGACGGCCAGCGGAAGTCCGAACCCCGCCGCCAGGGTCGGGGCGGCCTCGGGGTGACCGAAGGTATCCGGGCAATAGAGCACGGGTGGCGCCCCGGCCCCAAGCCTGCCTAACGCCTCGCGCCCAAGGGCCAGGTTGCGCACGAGCGCCTCCCCACCGGGGATGCTGTTGTCGGCGAGGACGTACCACGGGCCGGCCTCGAGCCACCCGGCCCGCAACGCCGCCGACAGGGCCTCGCGATCGGCCGGCGCCCAGTCGAGGTAGTCCTCGAGGACGATCGCCTGCCCGTCGAGCAGGAAGGGCTGGCGCCGCGCGAGGACCGCCTCCACCAGCGGCATCAGCTGCACACGGAAGCCCTCTGCCGTCCGATACCACTCCCGGTCCCAGTGCGTATGCGGCACCAGGTGCACGTGCAGGCGTTCGAGCGCTTGGCGAGGCGGATCCGGGAGGTGAGTCACGCGGCCC
This sequence comes from Gemmatimonadota bacterium, assembly GCA_016794835.1. Taxonomy (GTDB): domain Bacteria; phylum Gemmatimonadota; class Gemmatimonadetes; order Gemmatimonadales; family Gemmatimonadaceae; genus RBC101. Next base: position 18,214 of record JAEUJL010000685.1, read on the forward strand.
TTTGGTCAGGGTGCACGACAGGATAGGCAGCCGCGAGGTCTCTCAACAGTCCTCGCCGGCTCCTTGCCACCGGTCCCACCTTGAGCCGTCCCGGGGAATCAGGTACCCTCCCCTGTCCCCCTTGCCGGAACCGAAATGCCGCACACACTCGCCGCCCTCCCGTACGCCCACAACGCGCTCGAGCCACATATCGACGCGCAAACGATGCAGATCCACCATGGCAAGCATCACCAGGCGTACGTCAACAACCTGAACGCCGCCCTCGACACGCACGCCGCCCTCCACGAGCGCCCCCTCGAGGCGTTGCTCGCCGACCTGGCCAGCGTGCCCGAGGACATCCGGACCGCCGTGCGCAACAATGGCGGCGGCCACTGGAACCACACCCTGTTCTGGAACTCCATGGCCCCTGGCGCCGGCGGGGAGCCCACGGGCGCCCTGGCCGATGCGATCAATGCCGCCTTCGGCAACTTCGGGCGTTTCAAGGAGAAGTTCACGGC
>JAEUJL010000704.1 GCA_016794835.1 Gemmatimonadota bacterium
CGACTCCTGCGTGGTGGCCATGTTGCGGAGGTCGGACTTCATCGAGGCGAGGTACGCCTTTTCCTTCGTGTTGGCGAACTTCGGGATCGCGATCGCGGCCAGGATGCCGATGATGACGACGACGATCAGGAGTTCGATCAGCGTAAAGCCCTTCCGAGTCGTGTTGCGCATGGTGTTCTCCGGGTGCCCGTTGAGAGAAGTGAGAGGTGCGAGGAGTCGTGTCCGTCTCGATGGTGAACCAAGGCAAGTGATGGACCACAAGCGGGGGTCTGCGCCGAACTCGTTGCTGCTACACGACTTGGGCGACTGGTTGGACTGCGCGCAGTCCGCGAGCACTACCTTCCTTTTGCGCGCCGTCTTGCAGTCTGCCACACGCCCAACCCACCCCGCAGCTTTGACCAACCCCCTTGCCTTGATCACCCACCGGCCGAAACCCGGCCCGCAAGCACCGATTTGACGCCTGTGCGGCGCATCAGGTAACGGTGCCTCACGTGACGGACATCACAGTGCGCCCCGGGGGTGAACCGGTGTGCACGTGGGCGTTAGGTGAGGCGGGGCTCCCGGCGTGATCGCCACGGGAGCAGCTACTGCTGAAGGCCTGTCCGCGCGAGCTGGTGGCCGCGACATGACATCCGGGCCCCGGAGCGGCTCACGCATCCGGGGCGGGCGCCGCGTCAGCGCGGCGGGAACAGGTTGAAGCGCACGATATGCCAGAAGGCGGCCACGCCATCCTTCCAGTTGATCTTCTTCCCCTCGGCGTACGTCCGGCCGGAGTAGGAGATCGGGACTTCGTAGATCCGCACGCGGCGCGCCGCGAGCCGTGCCGTCACCTCGGGCTCAAAGCCGAAGCGGTCCGACGTGAGCGTCAGCGAACGCGCCACCTCACCACGGATCGCCTTGTAGCAGGTCTCCATGTCGGTGAGGTTGAGGTTGGTGAACATGTTGCTCGCCATCGTGAGCATCTTGTTCCCGACCGAGTGCCAGAAGTAGAGCACGCGATGCGGTCCGCTCAGGAAGCGCGACCCGAACACGGCGTCCGCCTTCCCCTCGATGATCGGCTCCAGGAGCTGGGGCCAGTCCGCCGGGTCATACTCCAGGTCGGCGTCCTGCACCATGACCACGTTCCCCGTGCTCGCGGCGATCGCCGTCCGGATGGCAAATCCCTTCCCGCGATTCACCTGCTGGTGGATCAGGATGTCGATCTGCCCCTCCGCCTTGAGCTCCTCGAGGATCTCGGCGGTCCCATCGGTGGAGCAGTCGTTCACGCAGATGACCTGCTTGCGCACCGGGACCGCGTGCACCTGGTCCAGGATCAGTCGGATGGTGTTCTTCTCGTTGTACACCGGGATCAGCACCGAGAGCACGACCTCGTCGGCGGGAATCGGGGTGCGACCGCGCATGCGCGGGGTCGGCGCGTCGGTGAGAACGTTGGGAGATGACACAGGAAGGGTCATGGCGTCTGGCGCTGATAAATCAATACGTCCGGGGTGCGTCCCACGTAACGCAGGAGGGGGTTGGGACCCGCCGCCAGCGTGCCGGCCGTCCGGAACCCCTGCTGCGACCCGATGAGGAACCAGGACGGCTGGTACGAACTGAAGATATCCCGGACCACCTGCACATCCTCCGGGTCCGTCAGGTTCCGGACCCGCTGGATGGGAAGGAAGGTCGAGGTCGGGACGCTCTTCCGGTTGGCATACAGGTAGACGATCAAGTCGTCCTCAGTGCTCAGTACGGTGGTCGAGTCGGTGTACCGGGCCGCCCATTCGACGATCGGCTTGGCGCGCTTTCCGGCGTCGCGCTGGGCCGAGACCCACCATTTCCGGGTGTACCCCGTCCAGTTGTACTGGAGGGAGCCCCCCACGAACGCAGCGGTGAGGAGGGCAATCCCGGCATGTCCGGCCAGGCGGGCCGGGCGCGCCGCCCGTCCAGCCGCCGTCCAGGCGGCCAGCACGCCACATCCCACCAACAGGGGCCACAGGGGCCACAGGGCGAGGGTGAAGCGGACGGGGTCGAACGGCCAGAGCATGATGACGACGGTATACAGGATCAGGAATCCCAGCGTGACCGGGGCATTGCGACGGAATCTTCCTGTCCCCAGCAGGGCGAACCCGATGACGGCGGCGAAGACCACCAGGCGCGGCCATACGGCGAGGACCGGAAGGAAGTGGTACGAGAGGACCCCCACGAGCCCTTCCACGTTCTTCACGAGCACGGCTTTCGCAAACTCCACGCCGCCCTCGCGGTACCCGTCGACCAGCCACGAGCCGTACGAACCGAACTTCCCCACCAGGACCGGGGCGATCTCGGCCTGGTGCGCCCCGACCCACAGCTGCCAGGGGACCAGGAAGACGGCGGCCCCCACGCCGGCGGCGACCGCGGCCGTAAGCTGGCGCCGGAGCAGCAGGGTCAGGCCGAGGGCTGGCACGGCGAACACCCCGAGGGTGCGGACCATCGACAGGGCGCCCAGGCAGAGCCCGGCCACCAGGGCATCCCGCCACTTCCCCGTCTCGACGGCGCGCTCGGCCGCCAGCAAGGACGGGAAGAGGACGGCGAGGAACATCGGCTCCGACATCACCACGCCGGTCACCAGCAACACCACGATGGACAGGGTCCCGATCACGGCGACCGTGACCGCCCCGAGGACCGGTGTGGCGAACCGACGCCGCGCAAAGACGTAGGCGCCGGACGCAGCCGCCCCCAGGAAGAAGGCGTTGAGGAACTTGAAGGCGACGATGTTGTCCGGAAACGACGGCCACACCCGCCAGATGACGGCGAGGACCAGCGGATACCCCGGCGGGAAGTGCGTCGCGTTAGGCTCCCCTGGGAGGTTGAGGAACCGGAACCCGCGCCCCTCGGCCAGCGACTTGGCGAGGACCGTGTACATCGCGTCGTCCTGGAAGGCACCGACGGGCCAGGGGGTGACCGTGAGGATGGCGACCAGGGCCACCGCCATCGGCAGCACGACGTGGATCATCCGCTCCGGCGGCGCGGGCATCTGGCGCAGGCGCTCGAGCCAGTGGGTCATCGGGCCCTCGCGATGACGAGGGAATCCGCGGCGGCACGGAACCGTGTGGCTCCCACCCCATCGCCGACCAACTGTGCCACCTCGGTGGCCTCGCGCAACATGGAGAGATCTCCGGCGTAGATGGAGTGCGCCACCATGTACTCCCGCGCGGCGGCAGGCATATCCCCGGCAGCGCGCAGGACGCGGGCGGCCACCCAGTGCCCGTGATAGGACTCCGGGTGATCCTCGAGCAATTGCAGCGCAAAGGTGCGACTGTCTCGCCAGGTGGGCGTGCGGGTCCACGTGCGCGCGGCACCGGCCAGCAGGAGCAGCGCGATGACGACGCGCGAGGCGACGCCAGGCGTGGCCGGGTGCATCGCCAGCCAGGCCAGCCCGAGTGCGACGCCTGCACTGGCGAGGTAGAGTGTGCGCTCGGCGAGCGCGACACCGGTCACGACCACGACGTTCGACACGGGGCCAATCGCCACGATACTCCACCCGATCGCCACGGCCAGGAGCGGTGCGCGCCGCCACGCGCGATACAGTCCCCAGCCGGCAAGGGCAACCAGGAAGGCACCGGCCAGGACCATCGGTGTGATCGTGCGCGCCGCCTCCAGCACCCCGGGCTCGTAGTCCGCCGAGAGTTGTGCAGGGACGAGCAGGAGCCGCACGTAATGCGGCACGATGCTCACGACTGTGAGCAGGCGATCCCCGATGGGCAAGCCGACGAACACCGCGCTCTTCGTCGAGAGGGTGGCATCGCGCAGGGCAAACGCCATCGAGCTGCCCCAGGCCACCGCGACAGCGGCGTATCCCAGGAAGAGGGGTCGCGCACGTCGCGTGTCCCCGCCCGGGATGCGATCGACGAGCGCCGCGAGGAGGGGTACAACCACGGCGCCCTCCTTGGAGCCGAGGGCCGCCGCGAAGGTGACCCATGCCCATGCGGAACGGCGTCGATGCAACAGGAGCGTCGCCAGGCCGAAGCTCGCGGCCATCAGCTCCAGCCGCCCGACCACATTGGCGACCGCCTCCACGTGGACCGGGTGGATGGCAAAGAGGAGGCCGGCGACTGTCCCCACAGCGGCCCCACCCAGCTGAACACCAAGCAGCGCCAGCAGCGCGGCAGCGGCCGCATGCCACGCCACGTTCACCAGGTGAAACCAGGTGGCGTTGTTCCCGGCCAGCGCGTGATCGAGGGCAAAGGAGAGGATGCCCAGGGGACGGTACTGCCCGCCGCCAACGTCCGCGGGCCAGTACGGCGAGAGAAATGCGCGCCAGGCCGTCCCCGGCTCCTGCACCAGGGTGTTCTGCAGGATGATCCCGCGATCATCGAGGACAAAGCCGTTGACGCCGGCGTTGGCATACACCAGGAGCGACGCCATGGCCGCAACGAGCGGGGGCACCCACGGTCGATGGGTCATCGCCCGCCGCGCTCCTCGTCAGGCAGCGGCTGGTAGACCACTCCGCGCGGCAGTCGCGTCACCACGCGCAGCACCGGCTGCGGGCCGGTGGAGAGGGCGTGGCCCGCGGACGTCCCGTAGTCACTCACGGACAGGACGTAGTCGACCTCATAGGTGGCCAGGATCTCCCGGAGCGCCTGCGCAGCCAGCGCCGGCGTCTGGGGCACCAGGTGTTCCTGGGGCGTGAAGGTGTTGTTCGGCACGGTGCGCCGGCCGGTGTACAGGTGCACGAGCAGGTCGTCGTCGGTGGCGAGGACCGCGCTGGTATCGGTATTCGTGCGGACCCACTCGGTGAGTGGCCGCGCGCGTTCCGCGACCCCGCCCTGCACCTGCGACCACCAGCGCTCCTGGGCCGACTGGACGTTGAACTTTGCATACCCAGCCAGCAGGGCGACGGCAGCGAAGCCGGCGGACAGCCGACGCGGCGAGAGTCGATGAGCCTCGCCGGTGCCCGCCAAGCCACGTACCCCAAGCACGCACAGCAGGCCGATCACCGGCCAGATGCCCCACAGGAAGCGCGCGGGCGCAAAAGGCCAGGCGAGCACGATCCCGATGTAGGCGAGGGCGAAGAGCGCGACCACGCGCACCCGGCTCCACGCCACCACGAACCCACTCGCGAGGACGAGGACCACGGCGCAGGTGGCCGTCACCTTGAGCCAGGCGGGGCCGAGCACGGTGCCGGTGTGCGTCCAGCTCTCGAACGCGAGCCGCCCGGCGTTGAACCGGATCACCTCCGTCACCCAGGCCAATCCGCCGGAGCGCACGGCATCCCCCAGCCAGCCACCGTACGACCCGTACTTCCCGGTGAAGACCGCGGGCACCTCGGCGGCGTGGGCGCCCACCCACAGCTGCCAGGGGAGCAGCCCCAGCGCGGCGACGACGACGGTGGCCACCGCCGCCTGCCAGCGACGGCGCAGCAACAACGCCAGCACGGTGGCGGGCACCACGAGGATGCCTAACGTGCGCACCATGGCGAGCGCCGCGCCCATCGCACCGGCGATCGCGCCGTCACGCACGGTGCCCGACCGGGTGGCGCGCTCGCCCGCGGCGAGTGCCACGATCACGCCGACCATGAACAGCGGCTCCGACATCACCATCACCGCGAGGACCACGACCGGCGAACAGGCCGTGAACAGCACGGCGGCCGCCCCGGCGCCGAGCGGGCCGAGCTGTGCGTGACGTCGCCCGAACCACCAGGTGAGCACGGCGGCGCAGCCGACGAGTGCGGCGTTGGCGAACTTGAACAGCGTGACGTTTTCCGGGAACGACGGAGCCGCCTTCCAGAGGGCCGCGAGGAAGAGCGGATAGCCCGGGGGATAGTGCGTGGCGTGCGGCGCCCCCGGCATCTGGGTGAAGCGGAACCCCTCCCCCGAGGCCAGCGCCCGGGCGAGGACGACATAGATCCCGTCGTCCTGGAAGACGCCGACCGGCCAGGGCTCGATCGCCAACACGACCGCCGCCGTGGCGAGCACGGCGGCGACCAGGGGTGCCAGGCGCTCGACGCGCGACGGCATCATGCGGCGCGGCGGCCGTGCGTGCAGGGACGACTCACCCCTCACCGCCAAAGCGCTGCAGCTTGCGATGCAGGGTCGAGGGATCGATGCCTAACGTTTCCGCCGCCCGCGTCTTGTTCCCGCCCTCGGACTGCAGGATCCACATGATGTAGGCCCGCTCGATGGCGTCGAGGGTGGGGTTCGGGGTCTCCCGCTGCTCGACCAGCCGGTCCGGCGTGCGGGAGGTCAGCTTCTCCGGGAGATGCGACGCGTCGATCTCCTCCCCGGGGCACAGGATCACCGCGCGCTCGAGCGCGTTCTCCAGCTCGCGCACGTTGCCGGGCCACGGGTAATGCACCAGGGCATCCAGCGCTGACTCGGTCAAGGTCTTGGGCGACTCGCCCCGTGCCGTGGCCTGCTTGATGAGGAAGGCATCGGCGAGCAGCGGGATATCCTCCGCGCGCTCACGCAGGGCCGGGAGGTGGATGGCGATGACGTTGAGGCGATAGTAGAGGTCGCGCCGGAACGCGCCGCGGCGGATCTCATCCTCGAGGTCCCGGTTCGTCGCCGCGAGCAGGCGCGTATCGATCGGCTGCGCCTCGGTGGCGCCCACGGGGATCACCTCGCGGTGCTGGAGCACGCGGAGGAGCTTCACCTGGGTC
>JAEUJL010000712.1 GCA_016794835.1 Gemmatimonadota bacterium
GGATTCGCCTTGAGTGCGGGCGACTTCTCCTTCTTCAGGACGTCCTTGCGAGCTCGGCGAACGAGCTGGTTGATCGTCGGCATACCTGGGGAGTACGAAAAAACGCGCCCCACGCTGGGGGCGGAGAGTCTGGGAAGATACCGGTACCCACCCGGGTATTCAAGGCTTCGCGGCCCCGAGTTCCGCCAGAGTTCCCTGTGAGGGGAGGGCGTCGCGGGACCGTATGCCGGCGGCGTAGGCCCCGAGGAGGTGCGCCACGGCGTTGGCGTAGTAGGAAATCAGCGGACGCCCCCTGGCCAGGATCAAGTACCCCTCCCCTACCCTCGCCACCACCCGCCGGAGCCGGAGCATCCGGTAGGCCCTGTCCAGGACCTCCTCCGTCGAGCGCTCGACGCGCAGCACCCGGGCATTCACCTCCGGTAGCACGGCGCGCAGGTCGTCCATCCGGGCCACCAGCTCAGCCTTGCGCACGAATTCGCTGTCGAAGGTCTGGAGCGCGGCACAGGCCAGGCAGACGGGGGTCACGGGGATCAGCGCCCCGACGCGGTCCATGACCTGGTCACAAAACTGCTGGACTTCGCCCAGCCGCGCGGGACGGTCGAGCGCGAACAGGTCCGTCCCCCGCCCGGCCAGCTCGTCGAGCCACCCGCTGACCGGGATGGGGGTACCGATCGTGACCGCGGCACGACCATATCGCTGCCATCGCCGGGTCAACAGCCGCCCCAGGTTGAAGACGAGATACCGGGCGACATCGACCAGCTGGGCCCATCGACGGGGGCGGGCCCCACCCTCCCTGGCACCCAGTTCGGCCAGGAGGGACCGATCCTCCAGCACCCGGTCGTAGTTGATCGCCACGGGGATGACGTACATCCGCGCGGCCATGGCAGGATCGGCGGCCACCGAGAACGCATAGTCGAGCAGCCCGACCTTGGCCGGGCGCAGGGTGCCATCCCGGGTCAGGCCACCCTCCGGGAAGATCCCCTGGGTGACCCCGTTCCGGGTGATCAACTGGACGTAACGCGCGAGCACGGTGTGATAGAGCGGCTCGCGATACCGTCGCCGGATGAAGTACGACCCAAACGACTTGAAGATGTACTCCAGCGGAAAGGCACGCGCCCATTCCCCCACGGCATACGAGAGCGACACGTCACCGGCCAGCGCATACGCCACCACCACGTAGTCCGCGTTGGAGCGATGGTTCATGAGGTAGATGACGACGGCATCGCGCGGGAGGCCGCGGAATGGGTCCGGGCGCTGGTACTCCACGCTCACCTTGTAGAACAGGTTGAGCAGGACGCGGCTCACCGCATACCCCACCTTGTAGTAGGCGAGGATACTGAAGAACGGGACGATCTCGTCGAGGTAGCCGTCCACGCGCGCCCACGTGCGCGTGACCGCCTCCCCGTGCTCGACCGCGTGCCGTTCCACTGCGGCAGCGATCTCCGGATCGGCGCGCAGCGTGGCCACGATGTGGCGCTTGTTCGTGAGCTTGTAGCGGTCCACCCGTGGGTGAAAGCGGATCAGCGCGCGCCGGGTCGTCCGGCGGACGAAGGTGCGCGCGAGCCGCCACGCAGCGACCGCCGCGAGCACGGCGACGGCGAGGTGCCACCATCGGGGGTTCACCCCGGCAACTTCCCGGTGGCCGCCCGAGGCGTCAAGCGCCGGAACGCAACGAGGGGCCCGGTCTCCCGGGCCCCTCGTCCCCTCCTGGTACCGCGCCAGCCTTACTCGTCGTCGTTGCCGCCGAACGAGAAGGTGCTGCCCTCGGCAAACGTCGCCGCAAACACACTGGGCAGCGGAGCGTCCGTCCCCGGCAACTCGGCGGTCG
>JAEUJL010000715.1 GCA_016794835.1 Gemmatimonadota bacterium
CTCTGGTTCGACGCGGACGAGGACGGGCACCTGGACCTGCTGACAGCCAACATGGACGGCACCCCGAATGCGCTGTGGCGGTATGACGGCTCGCACTTCACCGAGATGGCGAGCGCAACCGGCATTCCCGGCGGCGGGCGAGCGGTGGGGAACACCGCCTTTGGCACCGTGCGACCCTGTGCCGCCGACGTGAACAACGACGGCCGCCTCGACATCCTCATGGCCAACTACGGCAAGCCGGCGCTCTTCCTCAACCGTGGCGGTGGCCGGTTCGAGGACGTGTCCCGCGCGTGGGGAATCGCGGTCGACGGCAAGTACGATGCGTGTGCGCTCGCTGATGTCGACCACGATGGGCGCCTCGACCTGTACCTCAACGGGACGATTACCGGGGGGGTGAGCTATCGCGACTTCCTCTTCCGCAATGCCGGCGACCACTTCGTGGATGTCACCGCGGACAGCATCGGGGCGCAGCAGGCCGACCACGGCGTGCAGTGGATCGACCTCGACCAGGATGGAGACCAGGACCTCTGGTTGACCGGATCGGCGACCACCGGGATGCAGATGGCCTGGCGAAACGCGCTGGCGCCGGCCGCCGCCCAACGCTCGCTCGCGATCCGCGTGGTGGACGACAAGGGGGTGGCCCGCTTCGCCGGGGCCGAGGTGCGGCTGTATCAGGCCGGCACGCGACGCTTGTTAGGCACCCGGCTGGTCGACTCGGGGAGCGGGTACGACGCGCAAGGGGACATCCCCGTGCACTTCGGGGTGCCGGCCGGGGTCACGGCCGTGGACGTCGAGGTGACCGCGGTGGGCGCGGGCCGGCGCACCGTGACGACCCGGCGCGGCGTCCTGCCCGCACGCTACCGTGGCCGGCCGCTGACGGTCGAGGTCCGGTAGGCGAGGGCAGGAGACACGCAGTCGCTTGCTCCCACCGTGAGCAAGGCGCAGCCAGCGCCCCGCGCCCCGCGACCTGCCGCCCGCGCCCCGCGACCCTAAACGAGCCCGAGCTTCCGGCCCACGGACTTGAACGCGCGGACCGCGAAGTCGATGTCGTCCCTGGTATGCGCCGCCGAGAGCTGGCAGCGCACCCGCGCGGTGCCGTGCGGGACCACCGGGAAGCCGAAGCCCGTCACGAAGACGCCCTCGTCCAGCAGCATGTTGCTCATCTGGATCGCGGCCGCCGTCTCGCCGACAATGATCGGGACGATCGGCGTCTCTCCCGGGATCGGCTTGAACCCTGCCTCGGTGATCTGCTCGCGGAAGTAGGAAGCGTTGTCCCGCAGGCGCTGCACTCGCTCGGGCTGGGCCTCGGTCACGCGCACGGCCTGCAGCGCGCTGCAGGCGACCGTGGCGGGCAGGGCATTGGAGAAGAGTTGCGGGCGCGATCGCTGGGTGAGGATGTCACACAGCGCCGTCGACCCGGCGACGAAGCCGCCGGCGGCGCCGCCCAGCGCCTTGCCTAACGTGGAGGTGATCACGTCCACCTCGCCGACCACGCCAAAATGCTCGGCCGTGCCGCGCCCGGTCTTGCCGAGGACCCCCGTGGCATGGGAGTCGTCCATCACGACGATGGCATCGTGGCGCCGGGCGATCTCCAGGATGTCCGGCAGCTTTGCGATCGCCCCTTCCATCGAGAAGATGCCATCGGTCCAGATCACCTTGCGCCGCGCGTCCTTCCCGGCCTCGAGCTTGGCCACGAGGTCATCCATGTCGGCGTGCTTGTAGACGCCGGTGGTGCACTTCGTGATCGCCTTCGCGAGGCGCATCGAGTCGATGATCGAGGCGTGGTTGAGCTCGTCGGACAACACCAGGTCGCCCGCCTCGACGATGTTCGCCGTCAGGGCCTCGTTGGCCGTCCACGCCGACACGAACGTCATCGAGGCCTCGGTGCCCACGAACCGCGCCAGTGCGGCCTCCAGCTCGCGATGCACCGTGAAGGTGCCGCAGATGAACCGGACGCTTCCGGTCCCGGCCCCGAACCGGTCGAGCCCGTCCTTCCCCGCCTGCACCACGCTCGGCTCGTTGCACAGGCCGAGGTAGTTGTTGGAGGACATGATGAGCACCTCGCCGCGCCCTTCCATCTGCACCCGCGGGCCCTGCGGCGAGTCGAGGTAGTTCAGGACCTTGTAGACCTTGTCCGCCTTGAGCTGGTCGATGCGGCCCTGCAGCTCGGCGTCGAATCGTGCGTTGCGTGCCATGATCAGCCCACCTCGAAGATGACCTTGCCCGCTTCCCCGCTCTTGATCACGCCCATCGCCTCGTTGAAGCCCTCGAGCGGGAACCGGTGCGTGATCACCGGCGTGGGGTCGAACTTGCCCGACCGCAGGAACTGCGTCATCTGGATCCAGGTGTCGTACATGCGGCGGCCGACGACGCCATAGATGGTGATCCCGTTGAAGATGACCTCGGTGGCGAGGTTGATCTCGAGCGGCTTGGAGGGGATGCCGAGCATCTGGACCCGCCCGCCATCGCGCACCTCGGCGAAGGCCTGGTGGATCGCGGCGGGCACGCCACTCATCTCCAGCACCACGTCGACGCCGAGCCCCTCGGTGACCCGGTCCACGGTCGCCGTGAGCTCCGAGGGATGCACCGCATCGTGCGCGCCCATCTGGCGGGCGAGCTCAAGGCGGCGCGGGTTCACGTCACTCGCGATCACGCGCGAGGCACCGGCCGCCACGCAGATCCCGACGGCAAAGATCCCGATCGGGCCGCATCCGGTGACCAGCACCGTGGCCCCGGGGATCTCGGTGCCGTGCAGCGCGGTGTGGAACGCGTTACCCATCGGGTCATGGATCCCGCCAATGGCAAACGGGATGTTGTCATCCAGGTGCCACACGTTGGTGGCGGGCATCGCAATGAACTCGGCAAAACATCCGTTGCGGTCCACGCCGATGATCTTCGTGTTGGGGCAGACGTGGGCGTTCCCCGTGCGACACAGGTGGCAGCGTCCGCAGACGATGTGCCCCTCGGCCGTCACGCGGTCGCCCACCTTCACGTCGGTCACCAGCTTGCCGACCTCGGCGACCTCGCCCGCGAACTCATGGCCCACGGTGAACGGCGGCTTGCAGCGGCCCGCCGCCCAGTCATCCCACTCGAAGATGTGCACGTCCGTCCCGCAGACGCCGGCGGCCCGGACGCGAATCAGGACTTCGTTGTCGAGGATCTTCGGGACGGGGACGTCGCGAAGGACGAAACCGGGTGCGGCGGCTTCCTTGACGAGAGCTTTCACGGT
>JAEUJL010000722.1 GCA_016794835.1 Gemmatimonadota bacterium
TCCGCGCACTCGACGTCGCGCCCACGCCTGCCTGACGAGAGGCCATCCGATGCAACAGGATCGCAGCCGCCGCTACCAGCAGTTCTTTGGTCCGCGTCCCGACGCTGACGTCGAGGACGAGATCGCCTTTCACCTCGAGGCACGCGCCCAGGAACTCGCCGCCCGCGGGCTCCCGCTGGCCGAGGCGCGCGAGGAAGCCCGGCGCCGCTTTGGCGATCGCGCGCGGGTGGAGGCCGAGATGCGCCGCATGGAACGCGAGAAATCACGCCGCGCCGCGCGCCTCGAGATGTGGCGCGACTGGGGCAGCGACCTCACCTTCGTCCGCCGGTCACTCGTCAGGCAGCCGCTCTTCACCATCGCGGCGGTTCTGACCCTCGGCCTCAGCATCGGCGTCAACACCGCGATCTTCTCGGCGGTCAACGCCTTCCTCCTCAAGCCACTCCCCGTGCGCGACGCCGACCGCCAGATGGTCGTCGCCACGATGTTCAAGAAGGACGGCATCACCGGCTCGGTGTCGTACCCGATGTACCGGGAAGTGAAGGCGCTTCCGGTCTTCGAGGATGCCGTCAGCTGGGTCGGGTGGGAGGTCGCCCTCCGCCGTGACGGCAACACACAGAAAGGCTTCGTCCTCGCGGGCAGTGGCAACTACCTCACCAGCCTTGGCGTCCAGGTCGTCCGCGGTCGTGGCTTCACCGAGGCCGACGCGGCCTCGCGGGCACCGGTGGTGGTGATCACGGACGCCTACTGGGCCAGGGAGTTCGGTCGCGATCCCGCAGCCGTCGGCGCCACGCTCCACCTGAACGACGTCCCGTTCACGGTGATTGGCGTACTGCCACCGGCCTTCACCGGCACCCAGCCGCTCATCGTGCCCACCCTGATGATGCCGGTGGAATCGCTCGCGAGCTTCTATCCGGACATTGGCCGGCAGATGGAGGACATGTCCTGGGCCAGCTTTCGCATCCTGGCCCGCACGAAGATCGGCGTGACGACCGCGCAGCTCGACGCCGCGATGGGCCAGTACACGGCGGAGCTCGAGCGCCGGTATCCCCGTGAGATGCTCGACTCCAAGGTGGTGGCGGCCCCGGAGACCCGCGCACGGCCGGATCTCTCGGTCTCGCGGATCGTGCCCTGGATCGCCGCCGTCTTCTTTGGCATGGTGGGGCTGGCCGTGCTCGTGGCCTGCGCCAACGTCACCAACCTGCTGCTGGCGCGCGCGACAGCCCGTCGATCGGAGATTGCCGTGCGAGCGGCGTTAGGCGCCGCCCGCGGCCGCGTGATCCGCCTGCTGCTGACCGAGAGCATCGTGATCGGGCTCCTGAGCCTCGGCGTCGCCTACCTCCTCGCGCGGTTCTCCATCCGGTGGTTCAACAACCTCGACCTTGCGCTGGACGTCCCGATCAGCTTTGGCCTCGCGATGGACTGGCGCGTGTTCGGGTATGCGGCGGCAATCTCACTCGCAGCTGGCGTCATCGCCGGCCTGGCTCCCGCCGTGCTGGGATCCCGAACCCCGGTCAGCGATGTGCTGCGTGAAGGTGGGCGTTCCGGCGCGGGGAGCCGCGGGCGGGCACGCTTTCGCAACGGCCTTGTGATCGCCCAGGTTGCCGTGTCATTCGTCCTGCTGGTCTCGGGCGGCCTCTTCATGCGCAGTGCCCGGGGCGCGGCGCAGCTCGACCTTGGCTTCCGCCGCGAACGCTTGCTCGTTTCCCAGGTGGACCTTTCCCTGCATCGCCTCGACTCGGCACAGTCTCTTCGCGTCCAGGACCAGTTGGTCGAGCGACTGGCCGCACTCCCCAACGTGGAGGCGGTGGGTCTGGGCTCCCACATCCCGCTTGGAGGGAACAACAACGGACGCAATCTCTATGTCGACACGCGGCCCCCCGCGGCGCCGCAGGGGATGTTGATGTCCTTCTATTCGAGTGTGTCCCCGGGTTTCGTCCGCGCCCTCGGCCTGCGCCTCCGCGAGGGACGCGACTTTCTCCCGACCGATGACGACCGTGCTCCCCAGGTGGCCGTAGTCAACCGCGCGATGGGTGAGGCGCTCTGGCCCGGCGAAGCGATCCTGGGCAAGCACTTCCGTCTCGAAGAACAGGGCCCCGAGGTCGAAGTCATCGGTGTGATCGACAATGCACAGTACCTGCTCCTCGGCGAGGCCCCACGGCCCTTTGCCTACTTCCCTCTCCGTCAACACCCGCAGAAGCTCACCTTCATCTTCGCTCGAACCAGGTCGGATGACCCCCTGGCCGCCGTCCCGGACCTGCGTCGCGTCGTGGCGGAGATCAACCCAAACATCCTGCTCTCGGGCACGCGGTCGATGGCCACGCACCTGGACAACGGGATCGCGCTGTTCTTCGTGAACATGGGCGCCACGCTCGCGACGGCCATTGGCCTCCTCGGCTTGTTGCAGACGGTGGTTGGTCTCTACGGCGTCCTGTCCTATACGGTGGCCCAGCGAACGCGGGAGTTTGGCATCCGGCAGGCGCTGGGCGCCAGCGCGAACTCGATCGTCGGGCAGGTGCTGCGCCAGGGGTCGGTGTTGTGCGGCGCGGGCATCGTCACCGGGCTCGCGATCGCGGTGGTCCTCACCCGCAGCATGTCCTCGCTCCTCTACGGCGTGTCTCCGCTCGATGCCCTGGCGTTCGGCGGGGCGCTGCTCATCGTGGGGATGGTGGCCTTTGCGTCGAGCTACCTGCCGGCGCGACGCGCCTCCCGCGTGGCCCCCGCCACGGCGATCCGGGCAGAGTAACACGCGGCGCCGGCGCCCGGGGCGGGCGCCGGCCCACCCCAATCGTCGACCGGGACGTGCTACTTCAGCGCCCGGCCGACGAGCGTGTCGACGGGAGTATGCGTCGCGCCCCGCTCGCGCAGCATGTCGTAGTGGTCCTTGCGGGCCGTCGCGGCAGTTTCCCGGATCGTCTCGTCAGGCACCCCATAGGTGCGCAGGACGCGCGCAAAGATCTCCAGGGAGGTCTCGAACTCCTCCGGCACGACCTCGTTGGCGCCGAGTCGCTGCAGCTCGGCGATCTCCGCGACATATCGCGTCCGACAGACGATGTGCACATCGGGATTGAGGTGGCGCGCCACCGCGACCGCGCGTCGTTCATCCCCGATGGCGGCCAGGCAGAACACGATGACCTTCGCGCGCGCGATCCCCACTCGCTCGAGGACCTCACCACGGGTCCCATCCCCGAAGAAGACAACCTCACGATCGAGCCGCGCCTGCCGCACCACCTGGCCATTCGACTCGATCACCGCGTACTGGATGCGCGCGCGCCGCAACGCGCGGGCGACGTTGCGCCCGTTCAGCCCGTACCCCACGATGATCACGTGCGCATCCAGCGGCCTGGCCGCCCGGACTTCACGCGTCGCGAACTCCATGGTGGGCATCGCCCGGAACTGGAACGCCCAGTCGGCAATGTCCGCCGCGGCATTCGCCAGGAACGGTGCCGCCAGCATCGTCAGGATCGCTGCCCCGAGGAACACCTGGTACTCACTGGTCGTGAGCAGCTGGTACCCCACGGCCGAACCCGCGAGCACGAACGAGAACTCCCCCACCTGGGCCAGCCCGATCCCGGCGACGAGCCCCACGCGCTGCGACCGCCGCACCATCCGCACCACGCCGTAGTTGATGGCGGTCTTGAGGACGAGGATCGCGAGGGCGAACCCCACGATGGTGGGCGCATGCTGGACGAAGAAGCGCACGTCCATCAGCATCCCCACCGACGTGAAGAAGATCCCGCTGAAGGTGTCCCGGAACGGTAGGACGTCGGACAGCGCCTGCAATCCGTACTCCGACTCGGCGATCAACAGGCCGGCGAGGAAGGCGCCTAACGCCAACGACAGGCCGAAGGCCTGCGTCACGTACGCTGCCCCCAGCCCGATCGCCAGCACCGTCAGGGTGAAGATCTCGTTGTTGCGCAGGTGCACGATGCGCTGGAGGATCCAGGGCACCAGGAAGCGACCCAGCCCGATGATCCCACCCGTCACGACGACGGTGATCCCGATCCCGCGCAGCGCCGCGCCCCCGCCTTGCCCGGTCCCGGCGAGGATGGGGAGGAGCAGCATCAGCGGCACGACGCACAGGTCCTGGAACAGGAGGATCGCGACCGCGATGCGCCCATGGGCGCTGTCCAGCTCCCCGCGCCCGGCGTAGACCTTGAGGATGATCGCCGTCGACGACAGCGCGACCAGGACCCCGTACAGGATTGCCGTGTTGGTCGGGCTCCCGAAGAGCTTCGACAGCCCGGCAAAGACGGCGACCGTCACCAGCATCTGCGCCAGGCCCCCGCGCAACACCACCGCGCCCAGCTTGGCGACCTGGCTGAGTGACAACTCCAGCCCAATGGCGAAAAGCAGCAGCACCGACCCCACCTCGGCGAGGCCATTGACCGAGTCCGGGGCCGAGACCAGGGCGAGCGCCGACGGACCGATCGCCACCCCGGTGAGCAGGAAGCCCACGAGGCTGGGGACCCGGAACCGGTTGGCCAGGAGGACGACCGGGACCGCGATCATCACGAGGACG
The DNA here is from genome assembly GCA_016794835.1 of Gemmatimonadota bacterium. Lineage (GTDB taxonomy): Bacteria > Gemmatimonadota > Gemmatimonadetes > Gemmatimonadales > Gemmatimonadaceae > RBC101. Next base: position 4,520 of record JAEUJL010000722.1, read on the forward strand.
ACGAGGTCCCGCAGGATCGGGATGCCGTGCATCCCCCAAGGGTAATCGCGTGACCCGGGGGCACGGAGCCCCGCGCGTCACCCCGTGCCGCGCAACGCCGCGCCGGGCGCCGAGCGCAGGACCCGTCGGGTGGGCCCGAG
>JAEUJL010000761.1 GCA_016794835.1 Gemmatimonadota bacterium
TCGAGGAGCCGCCCCTCCTTCATGACCCAGGCGATCCGCGCACTGTTGCGGATGTCGGCGAGGGGATCGGCGTCGAGGATCACGAGGTCGGCGATCTTGCCGCGCGCGATCGAGCCGATCTCCCGCTCGAGTCCAATGAAACGCGCCCCGTCGATCGTGGCCGCGCGCAACACCTCGAGCGGACGCAGCGCCTCGGCGTAGGCCCACATCTCCCAGTGCGTCCCGATCCCCGGCTGCTCCCCGTGCTCGCCCAGCGCCCCATGCCCGCCCGCGCGCATGATGTCGGCGAGCCCTTCGGCGATGATCGGGAATGAGAACGTCGACTTGGGATCGTCGGGGGCCGGGCGCGCCGCAATGCGGCGGATGTCGGGCGGGGCGAACCGCTGGTACTTCGCGTCGTCCGCGAGCCCCTGGCGCGGCCGAAACCACTCCTTCGATCCCGCCACATGGCCGGCGACGATGGACGTCGGCGAGTACGTCGCCCCTGCCGCACCAAAGAAGCGCGTCGCGTCGCTGTACACCGGGAGGTTGGCAATGAGGTGCTCCCACCCGGTCTGCCCGTCGAGCACCTGCCCGACATCGAAGTACAGCGGCCCACCTTCGCTCGTCACCGTCACCCCACGCCGCCGCGCAGCGCGCAACAGCATCTGCTGCTGCCACCGCCCCGCCTGGCGGTAGTTCTTGATGCTGACCGCGCCCCAGTCGACGCGCCGGTCGACCTCATGGTCGGCGTCCGCCTGGGTGCGCAGGATCTGGTAGTCGCCGAACGACGTCCCGGGATAGATCACCGGCTCCGCCGTCGAGAAGGTGCGCGGCCCCTGAACGATCCCCACCTCCGTCATCTCCGCGAGCGGGAAGGCCGAGGTCGAGGACGTCGAGGGATCAAGGATCGTCGTGACGCCGTACGCCAGGTCGAGGGCCGCGGTGCGATGTCGTGGGACGACGACGCCGCTGCCCAGGTTGGTATGGTGCGCATGCATGTCGACGAGCCCGGGGATGATCGTCTTTCCCGTGAGATCGATCACGCGTTGCACCCCGGTCGTGTCGCACCTCCCAGCCACGCCGACGCACACGATGCGCGCGTTCCTCACCACGACGTCGCCCCGCTCGATCACCTGATCCCCCTCCATCGTCACCACCTTCGCGTTCCGCAGCGCGATGGCGCCACGCACCATGGGGCGCGCGATGCGAAGGGCGATCGGGGTGATCGTGCGTCGCCCGGTCGCCGCGTCGAACGTGAGGTAGCGATCGCCCGAGGCGAATTGCAGCGTCCCGGCGTCGCGCCAGGTGAGGTACGCACCCCCACGATCGAACGCGCGCAGGCGCCCGGTCAACGCGACGTTCGGGTTGGCCTCGACCCGCGGGATGCGGGCTGAATCACCCGGGAGCGCCCCGGGACCAGCGGGGATCGGGGCGACGTAGGGAAATTCCCCCGCTTGGTACGCGACCCACCGTCCGTCGGGGGAAAGCACCGGTTCACTCCCCGGCCACGCCAGGGCGGACAGCGAGACGTGCACGCGCGTGTCGCTCCCATCAAGAGCCACCGAACGGACCTCGAGGCGCAAGCCGAGTGCGTGCGCGCCGGGGAACGGGAGGCTCAGCAGGCGCGCGTCACCGGGCGTCTCCTGGTGCAGGAAGTAGACGCGCCCATCCTGGCCGAAGGAGGTGCGAGTGAAGCCGGCGAGCGTCGTGATGCGCGACGGCGTCCCGCCCGCGAGCGGAACGCGCCACGCCTCCCAGCC
>JAEUJL010000771.1 GCA_016794835.1 Gemmatimonadota bacterium
GTGATCGTGATCGTCTGGCTGGTGCGCGCCTTCACGAAGAAGGGGACCGAGTCGCCAGAGCCGCCGCCGGCTACGCCGTAACCTCGACCGTCCACCCGGCGCGGCGCCACGCGTCCGCGGCGCGCTCGGCATCTGCGCTACGCACCAGGACGAGGTCGGTGTCGTAGGTCGAGATGGCGAAACAACTCACCTGCGCCGCTGCCAGGGCGCCGGTGAGGCTCGCCAGGATTCCCACTTCGGAGAAGTCCAGCGGCCCCTGCACGGCGAACGCCACGAAGTCGCGTTCCGCACGCGTCCCGATCGGGACGAGGCGATCCTCCGCGACCACCGAGGTCTCGAACGGGGTGCGGGTCACCGACGTCACGGCGGAATACGTCGCCCACCATGGCCATCCGTGCGACGGGTCGAGCCGTGCGACCGCGAGACGCTCGGGTCGTTGTCGGATGACGCGGGTCACGCGAGGTGGAGGATCCGTCGGATCTGCGCGATGTGGCGTCGCTCGTGCTGCCCGATGAAGAGCACCCACTGGTAGAGGTCGATCTCGCCAATTGCCGGATGCGGGAACTTGACCTGCGAGAGCGCCATCCCGTCCGCCTCGGCTGCGAACTTCCGCAGCCCCGAGCGACTGAACTCGAGCTTCTCGCGCCGGGCTGCGAGGTCCACCGCGTCGGTCGGCGTCACCATGGGTGGCGCGGCCAGCGGGCGCACCGTCTCCTCGATGCGAGCGCCATCGAGCGAGCCCAGGCGACTGGCGGTGTCGGTTTCCGGACCGAGTCCCGCATCGCGGGCGGTGCGAAAGGCGCGGAACAGGGCACGCACCGAGGAATCCTCGACCAACTGCAGGTGCCCCACCACCTCACCGACGGTCCATCCACCGTCGCTACCGCGTTGCTCCCACTGACCCGGGGAGAGGTTGTCGATCAGCGCCAGCAGGTCGGCGCGGGCGGCTTCCGTGGCCGCGAGGACTTCCGAGAGGACGGGATGCATGCCGGAATATGGCGTTCCGACGCGCGGGGGGCCACCGCGACGCGCGGGCGGCCCCGAACGGTCCGGCGTTAGGCGCCCGGCGGGAGCGCGCGCCGGATCGACTTCTGTCCTGAGGCCACCCCCATCCCCACGCTCACACCGAACAGGAGCGCGGTGCCTCCACCAACCAGCGGCAACAATCCAGCGACCGCGCCACCGAGGAGTGTCGCCCCCACGCCGGCGAGGACCGGGGCGATCCCGGACTGCGCCGCGTCGACATACCGCAGCCGTTCGCTGACAAACGCCTTCGCCTGGGTGTACCCCACCAGGGCTGCGGCGGCGGCGATGATGAGCGTGATCAGTCCGAACATGGTGGTCTCCTCGTGAAGCGTTCTCCCTCAGCGTACGGTGCGGACCGCCGCAGGTTTCGGCCCGCGCCGACGCGCCATAGGTTGCGCCGCATGACGGAACCTCGCCAGTCGACCATGCGCGCGGCGGTGCTCACCGCCAGTGGAGGCCCCGAAGTCCTCGCCATCCGTGACGTCGCGCGTCCCACGCCAGCCGCCGGCGAGGTGCTGGTGCGCGTGCGCACGAGCGCCCTCAATCGCGCAGACCTCCTCCAGCGCGCCGGCGTCTACCCTGCCCCGCCGGGCGCTCCGCCAGACATCGGCGGGATCGAGTTCGCCGGTGAGGTGGCGTCGTTAGGCGCGGGGGTCCGGGGCTGGTCACCGGGCGACCGCGTCTTTGCGATCTGTGGCGGCGGCGCCCACGCCGAGTGGGTCACCGTGCCGGCGGTCACCCTGGTGCGGATTCCCGAGGCCCTCGATTGGGATACCGCGGGTGCCATCCCCGAGGCGTTCATGACGGCGCACGACGCCCTCCGCACCCAGGGGGGCCTCCAACAGGGTGAGAGCGTCGTCGTGCACGCTGTGGCGAGCGGCGTGGGACTGGCCGTCGCCCAGCTGGGGCACGCATTCGGCGCGCGCGTCTTCGGCACCACGCGCACCCCCGCCAAGCTGGAGTTGGCCCGGCAGTACGGCATGTCGGATGGCCTGGTGATGGACCGCGAGCTCGGTGGACTCCGCGACCGGGTCCTCGCGTTTACCTCCGGCCGGGGCGCCGAGGTCGTGATCGACCTCCTCGGTGGCCCCTACGTCGCGGCGAACACGGAGCTGGCCGCCGTCCGGGGACGGATTGTGCTGGTCGGCGCGATCGCGGGTTCGCAGGTCACCATGGACCTCCGCCGCCTGCTGGCCCGCCGGCTGACCCTGCGCGGGACCGTGCTCCGGTCCCGCTCGACGCAGGAGAAGGCCGAGGTCGCGCGGGGATTCGAGCAGGAGGTTGTACCCCTGCTCTCCGACGGCCGGGCGCGCGCGCATATCGACCGGATATTCGACCTGGCCGACATTCAGGAGGCACATCGCTGGGTGGAGTCCAACTCCAGCGCTGGCAAGGTGGTAATCCGCGTCTCGTAATTCGGAACTTGCGACGCCAGTTCATGGTACTTATGCATTCACCATGCATAAAGTCGCAGTCCGTCGGCTCCCTGCCCGTCCGCGCAAGCGCTCGAAGTCGCACCTCAGTGCGACGCACTTTGCGCGCGCGGCCACCGTTGGTGATGCCGCCGATGTTGCCCTGATCCTGGCGCAGTTCGCCGACGAGGGACAGCTACTACCACGAACGCTCGCTGAGATCGAGGCCGCGATCAGCGACTTCGTCGTGATCGTCGACGGGAACGACCGGGTGTTGGGCTGTGCAGCGCTCACGGAGTACTCGCCGTCCGTGGCCGAGGTCGGCGCGGTGGCCGTGTCTCGCGCTGCGCAGGGTCGCGGGTTGGGCTCGCTCGCCGTGCGCGGAGTCGAAGCCATGGCACGCCGCCGCGGGATCCCCGAGCTGTTCGCGATGAGCCGGGCCACCCAGTTCTTTGAGTCGCTGGGATATGCGGCGACCTCCCTGGATCGCTTCCCGGAAAAGGTCGCGCGATACGAGGCCCTGGCCGCCCAGGGCATTCCGGTCACCCCCAAGAGCTGCTTCACCAAGCGCCTCGGCTGACGCGGTTGTGCAGTTCGCGGGAAGGCGGGCATCTTAGCTCCCGACCCGCCGGAGGAACCGCATGCACGGCCTGATGATGGACGTCCCCCTCTCGATCCCGTCGATGATCCGGCGGGCGAGGCGCCTCTACGCACATCGCGAGATCGTCAGTCGGCGACCGGACAAGAGCATCCACCGGACGACGTATGGCGAGTTGATCTCGCGCAGCGCGCGGCTGGCGAAGGCCCTGCAGCGGCTCGGCGTTCGCGAGGGGGTTCGCGTGGCGACTCTGGCATGGAACCATTGGCGCCATGTGGAGGCCTACTACGCCATTCCGTCGATCGGCGCGGTGCTCCACACGCTGAACCTGCGCTTGCACCCGGACGACATCAGCTACATCGCACACCATGCGAGCGACCAGGTGGTCCTGGTCGACAAGGTCCTCTGGCCCCTGTGGGAGAAGTGCGCGGCACGGGTGGGCGCGAAGCATGTCATCGTCATGACCGATGATGGCCTCGTCCCGCCGGGCACCCTGGACTACGAGACGCTGCTCGCCGCGGAGGACGACACCTTCCCCTTCGACGATGTCGCCGAGGACCGCGCCGCCGCGATGTGCTACACCTCCGGCACGACCGGCCAGCCCAAGGGGGTCGTGTATTCGCACCGCTCGGTGGTGCTGCATGCGCTCGGGCTGGGGATGGTTTCCTCCTTTGGCCTTTCGGACCGCGACGTGGTGTTGCCGGTCGTCCCGATGTTCCACGTCAACGCGTGGGGACTGCCGTTTGCCTGCGCCATGCTCGGCTGCGGGCAGGTGCATCCCGGGCCCCACCTCGATGCGCCGTCCCTCCTCGCGCTCTTCCAGGATGAGCGGGTGACGCTCACCGCGGGCGTCCCGACCATCTGGATGGGGATCCTCGCCGCCCTCGACGCCGCCCCCGGGCAATGGGACCTCTCGCACCTGCAGACGATGGTCGTGGGCGGGTCCGCCGTGCCCCTGGCGATGATCCGCGGGTTCCAGGAACGACACGGGCTGCGCATCGTGCACGCGTGGGGGATGACCGAGACATCCCCGTTAGGCACCGTGAGCCAGCTGCCGCCCGAGCTGATGGACGCCAGCCCCGAGGACCAGTACGCCTACCGCGCGCGACAGGGCCGGCCCAGTCCCCTCGTGGAGATCCGGGCGCGCAACGAAACGGGGATCGTCCCCTGGGACGGCACCACGATGGGTGAGCTCGAGGTCCGCGGGCCGTGGGTCGCTGCCTCGTATTACCAGACCGACGGCCCGGACGATCGGTTCACGGCGGACGGGTGGTTCCGGACCGGTGACATCGTCACCATCGACGCGGGCGGGTGCATCACGATCCAGGATCGCGCCAAGGACCTGGTGAAGTCGGGCGGCGAGTGGATCTCGTCCGTGGCGCTCGAAGGGGCGTTGATGGGACATCCCGACGTGGCGGAGGCCGCGGTGGTCGCCGTGCCGCATGCCAAGTGGGATGAACGCCCCCTGGCCGTGGTGGTCCTGCGTGAAGGGCGCACGTTCAGCGAGGACGCACTCAAGGCGCACCTCGCCGGGCAGTTCGCCAAGTGGTGGATCCCCGATGCCATCGTCGCGGTGCCAAGCATCCCGCGGACCAGTGCCGGCAAGTTCCTCAAGACGGCGATCCGCGAGCAGTTTGCCGGGCACTACGGGCTCACCGATACCGCGGCGCGGGGGAGCGTGAGCTGACCACGCCGCGGCGCATCCTGCATGTCGACGCCGATGCGTTCTTCGTCGCCGTGGCCCGGCGCATCGACCCGGAGGGCGCGGGTCGCTCGAAGCTGCTGATCGTTGGGGGCGGCGGCACGCGCGGCGTGGTCTGCTCGGCCTCGTATGAGACGCGGGCGTTTGGCGTGCGCTCGGCCATGCCCACCGCGCGGGCCCTGCGCCTCTGCCCGGGGGCGATGGTGGTGCCGGTGCCAATGCGGGAGTGCGGACGCCTCAGCCGCGAGATCCACCAGGTCCTCGGCCAATTCACCCCCATCGTGCAGGCGGCGTCCATCGACGAATGGTACCTGGACATGGGGGGCACCGAGGCCCTGTACCATGGCGAGCCGCTGCGCGACACCGCGCATCGCATTCGCTCCGCCGTGATCGCCGCCACCGGGCTGACCGTCTCGCTGGGTGGAGGGACCAATCGCCTCGTCGCCAAGCTCGCCGTGGAGCGCGCAAAGCCCAAGCCGGGCACGGGGGCGGACGGGGTGTTCATAGTCGCCCCGGGGGACGAGGCGAACTTTGTGGCCACGCTCTCGCTGGCGGACCTTCCCATGGTGGGCCCGCGCTTTCGCGAGCGACTGGAGTCGCGTGGGGTGCGCACCATCCGTGATGTCCTCGAGACGCCGCCGGACACGCTGCGCCGATGGCTCGGCGAGCGTGCGGCCACGTGGCTCGAGCGGCGGGTCCGCGGCGTCGACGCATCCGACGTGCACGAGCGCGGGACCGCGCGCAGCACCGGGCACGAGGAGACGTTCGGGACCGACGTGGCCGACGACGACACGCTCGGCCGCGAGCTGGTGCACCTGGCGAGCCGCGTCACGCACGACCTGCGCGAGCGCGGGTTGATGGCGCGCACCGTCACCGTCAAGCTGCGGGACCACGACTTCAAGACGCGGAATGCGTCGCGGACCCTGCCCCACGGCGTGATCTCCGACCGGGTCGTCCTGGCCACGGCGCATGAGCTCCTGGCCAAGCTGCGGCGCGCGCGACGGGTGCCGGCCCGGTTGCTCGGCGTCTCGTTGAGCGGGCTCACCGAGGCCGATGGCGAGGCGCAGCTCACGCTCTTCGACGAGGGCAGCCCGGTGCTGGAGAGCGACAAGGACCGCCGGCTCTCGCGCGCGATCGACGCGGTGCGCTCGAAGTTCGGGCGTGACGCGGTGCTGCCGGGGCGGGTGACCGGTCGGACCAGCCGCCCGCGTTAGGCGTCAGCGCGTCGGCTGTGGCAGCCCGGCGGACAGGGCCAGGGAGAGGCGCTCGCTCGTGCGCTCGTTCATCGTGAAGACGAGGGCCGCGAGGTTGTTGGAGGTGACCAGGAGGGGCTGGACGCGGTAGGACCTCCGCTCGCCCTTGGGCGACACCGTGGCACTGTCGATCGCCCCGGTGTCCGCTCGGCGCGCCGCCTCCGACTCGTACAGGAACAGGTGCAGCTCATCCTCGCCGGCCCCGACCGTAAAGGTGCGACGCTGGCCGCGGAGCAGGTCGTTCGGCGGGACGCTGTCGCGAGGGGTCAGGACGACGCCCGCACGCTCCAGCCGGTCGAGGACGGAGCACCACTGCCAGAGCCCCTCCTTGAGGCAGCCGTCCGCGGGCGCCACCGCCGTGTCCAGGGCAACCACCTGCGGGGTGGCGGCACTGTCGGCTGGCGGGGGAGGCGTCTCCCGACCACAGGACGCGACGGCTACGGCGAGGACGGCGACTCGGAGTCTCATGCGCGGAATGCTACGGCGTGTTTCTTTTCAGCGGAACTCCACGTCTTCTCCAGACGTACAGGTCGAGCGATCGACCGCACCGAACACCCGATACTTGGATCGTCCTCTTCCTCCCCCGCTTGCCATGCGCGCAGACGAAATCGACTACCAGCTGATCGGCGATGACCTCCAGGGGGTCATCATCACCCTGGACCCGGGGGAGGCGGTCGTCGCAGAAGCCGGGGCGATGATGTACATGCAATCCGGGATCAGCATGGCGACCACGATGGATGCCTCGGGTCGCGGCGGCGGCGGGATGTGGGACAAGCTCAAGAGCGCCGGCAAGCGCGTCCTCTCGGGCGACTCGTTCTTCGTCACCTTCTTCATGAACGAGTCCAACGTCCGGCAGGATGTCGCCTTTGCCTCGCCCTACCCGGGCAAGATCAAGCCGGTGGACCTCAAGTCGTGGGGTGGCGAGTTGATCTGCCAGAAGGACTCGTTCCTCTGCGGGGCCCGCGGCGTGGACGTCACGGTGGCCTTCTCGCGGAAGATCGGGGCCGGCTTCTTTGGCGGCGAGGGGTTCATCCTGCAGCGCCTCCTCGGTGATGGGCTCGTGTTCGTGCACGCCTCGGGCACGCTGCACGAGATGACGTTAGGCGCTGGCGAGCAGCTGCGCGTGGACACGGGGTGCATCGTGGCCATGCAGCCGTCCGTCGACTACGACATCCAGATGGTGAAGGGTGTGAAGACCGCACTGTTCGGCGGCGAGGGGCTCTTCTACGCGCAGCTCACCGGGCCCGGTCGCATCGTCCTGCAGACCCTGCCCTTCTCCCGCCTGGCCGACCGCATCATTGCGGCCTCGCCGCGCGCGGCCGGTGGGCGCCGGGAAGAAGGAAGCGTGCTCGGCATGCTCGGCGGCATGCTGGACGGCGACAACTAGTTGTCCTCCAGCCGGGGACGCCCACCCCGGGCGGTCCCCGGCTACACGTCGCGGAGGCCGAGGACGCGTTCCCACCAGGAGTCGCGTCCCCGATCCTCCCGCTCCATCAGGTCCACGAGTTCCCGCCAATCGTCGCGCATCTCGGCGCCATCGGCGTACCGCGCCGCCGGATCCGGGGTCAGCCCGCCCTCGAGGAAGGTGACCAGCGCCTCGGGCAACCCGGTCAGGTCGCATTGCCCCCCCAGCTGCTGGGCGAGGATGGCCTGGGTATCCGTGCCGGCAAACGGCGGCTTGCCGGTCAGCACGAAGTAGATGATGGCGGCCGCCGCGAAGCAGTCCACCGCGGGGCCCTGTGATTCCCCCAGGATCTGCTCGGGGGCGGCGAAAGCGGGGGTCCCCGTGGCCCCGGCATGCTCCCCCTCGGCCCGGGCGATCCCGAAGTCGGTGATGCGCCACCGCCGGTAGCGATCGATCAGGATGTTTTCCGGCTTGAGGTCGCGATGCACGATGCCGACCGCATGGGCGGACGCCAGCGCATCCAGCACCCCATCGATCTGCGACGCCACGCCATCAAACGGGCGCGCGCCGGCGCGGGCCACGAGGTCCGCCACCGAGCCACCTTCCGCGAGCTCCATCGTGTACCACGACACGTCCGCACGCGCGTCCCAGTCATAGATCGGGATGATCCCCGGGTGCGCCAGCTGCGCGGCAAGCCGCGCCTCACGACGGAAGCGGGCCACGGCCTGCTCGTCCTGGGCCACGTTGGGATGGAGCATCTTGAGCGCGACCTCGCGCTCCAGCGACAGGTCGCGCACGCGCCACACGCTACCGAAGGTGCCGCGGCCGAGGAACCCGAGGACGTCGTAGTCGTCCCCCACCGCCCATCGCAGGCGCCCTTCCTCGGTTTGGGCGGACGGCATCGACGGAATCGAGGAGAACATCGAGCGCGTGCCGGAGACCCGCTCCAGCGCACGCAGCATGAACGAGAGCGAGCGATGGCGATCCGCGGGCTCGGGGCGCAGGGCCTGCGCCAGGATGGCCTCGAGCGACTGCGGGCACTCGGGGCGCAGCAGGCGCACCGGCGGGATATCGTGCGCCGGCGGCAACTCGCCGGTGAGCGCAAAGAAGACCGAGGCCGCCAGCTGCCACTGGTCACTCGCCGGCGTCGGCATCCAGCCGTCCGTGCTCCACTCCGGGGCCATCGGCGTCCAGCGCACGTCGGGGGTCAGCCCCTCGGGCACCTCATGCCGGTGGAGGGCCCACTGCCACCCTAACACCCAAATGCGTCCTGACGGGGCCGTCCAGATCACCTCGGGCGACACGGCGCCGTGGGAATACCCCCCATCGTGGACGTAGACCAGCAT
>JAEUJL010000798.1 GCA_016794835.1 Gemmatimonadota bacterium
GCTCGACCCCAATGGCAAGGTGGTGCAAGCCTGGGGCGGGCCGGGCGACGGGTACACCTGGTTCTCGCAGGAACATGGCATCTACATCGACCACAACGGGTTCGTGTGGATGGGCACGAGCGACGGGATGCATGTCATGAAGTTCACGCAGGACGGCCGCCACCTGCTCACCATCGGCGAGCCCGGCGTGAACAAGGGGAGCAACGACCCCGACCACCTGGGGGGCCCCGCCAACTTCTACGTGGAACCCGCGACCAACGAGCTGTTCATCGCGGACGGCTACATCAACAAGCGTGTGGTGGTGTACGACGCCGCGACCGGGCGATACAAGCGGCATTGGGGCGCGTACGGCAAGCGGCCGGATGACTCCGTGCGGTACACGTACCCCGTGGATACCACCCGGCCACCACCGCAGTACTCCACCTTGCACGGCCTCGTTGGGTCCAAGGACGGGCTGATCTACGTCTCGGATCGACGCGGCAACCGGATCCAGGTGTTCCGGCAGGATGGCACCTACCTGATGGAGCGCTTCGTGCGACCGGAAACCGGCGGGTCCGGCAGCGGGTTCTCGCTGCAGTTCTCGCGCGACCCCGGGCAGACGCTCCTCTACCTCATTGATGGCACGAACCAGCGCGTCTGGATCCTGCGCCGCAAGGACCTCGCGATCCTCGACCGCTTTGGCCGGCCGGGCCGACAAGCGGGGGAGTTCATCCGGGCACACATGATCGCGATCGACTCGAAGAACCGGATGTACACGGGCGAGGCCGGCAATGGGCGCCGGATGCAGCGCTGGATCCTGACGGGGACGCGCCCCGCGTCGCGCGTGACTCCCCCGGGTCGGCCGAGCGGACCGCGACCGGACTAGCGCGCGGGCTGTCGCCGCTGCGGCTCCGGGATGATGTCGAACGACCTGGCACCGCCGGCGAGCGGCAACACCTCGTTGATGAGGGTCAGGAGGAAGCGCCCCGGCTCCTCCAGCATCACGAAGTGCGCGCTGCGCTCGAAGGTGATGAAGCGCTTCTTCGGCGCGGTGATGCGCTCGAAGTGCGCCCGCGCCGACGCGTAGGGGGTGTGCAGGTCGTAGCGCCCCATCAGGAAGATCATGGGCACCTCATACGCGTCGGACGCCGCCGCGCCGCCAGCTGGCCGCCCGATGATCGCGCGCGTGCCCCACTGCGTGGCCGCGACCTGCATCTCCGCCTCGCGCGTGGTGTACTCCTGGCCCCAGTCGGAGAGCACGAAGAACAGGTCAAGGTTCGGCTTGCCGTACCACCCGCCGTCGTAGATCCGCGCCCACTTGCGCAGGGCGAGGGCGCGCTCGATCCCGCGCGGCCCGGTGGGCGCATCGGGGGCGAGCGCCACGAGCTCGCGCACCGCCTGGGTGTCGGCGTTGCTGCGGGCGATCTCCATCAGGCGCGTGTGGAGCGGGTCGCCGTCGCCCTGCGCCCCGCTGCTCGCGACCCCCATCCCGACCCAGGCGTGGAAGAGCTCCGGGTAGCGCTGCACGAGGGCTGGCGTGAAGGCGGTTCCCCACGACCATCCCATCAACACGAGCTTCTGCTGGCCCAACCGCCGAAGGACGTGGCGCACGATCACCTCGGCGTCGCGCACGTGTTGCTCGCTCGTCATCGTCGGCCGGAGGCGTGCGGTATCGGCGGGGTTCCAGTTCTTCCCGACGCCGCGCTGGTCCCAGTTCACGACCGTGAAGAAATCCTCCCATGGCTTCTGGTATGTCCACGTCGACGCGATCATCGCGCTGCCCGGGCCCCCGTGCACGACCAGCAGGATGGGGTTGTTGCGGTTGAGGCCGCGGATCGAGATCCACTGCGTCGTCCCGTTCACCTCGACGGGCTCCAGCACCTCGATGCCCTCAGGCGTGTGGATGCGCTGGAGGTCCGCGATGCGCCCCACGATCGAGTCCCGGCTCGCGGGGAACTTTGGGGATGACGCCGCGGCTCCCTGGGCATGGGCCGCGATCGCTCCGCCGATGGCGGCCATGACCACGAGGACCCGCGCGACGCGCTGGAGGGTGTGCATGGTGGGGGATTCGTGAGGCAGTGGACTCTGGTGGGGCGACTCAGGCGCCCACGAGGTTCTTTCGGGGATCGATGATGCGCAGCACGCCGTCGATGCCGGGCTGGTTGAACCCCTTGAAGCCGTCGTTCCGCTC
>JAEUJL010000817.1 GCA_016794835.1 Gemmatimonadota bacterium
GGTTCCACCGTAGTCCTGTGCCGTCAGGTGGTACCGCTGGATGTTGGTGCCCATGGCCCCATCGTACACGAGCACGCCGCGGGCGAGTGCATCGAGGTAAGCCGATCGCAGGGGAAGCTGGTCGAGTCGCGTCACGAGGTCACGAAAAAAGAAAGGCCCGGGGCTGGGCGCCGGGCGTGGCGGTTTAGCGTTTGTTTAGCGTGGCCGCAAGTTGCCCTTAAATCGCCACGTGATGCCAATTGTCACCGGTAATGATTGCCAGACGAGCCGTCGCCGGCAAGCGTCACCCTGAGGCGAGCGCCATCACCCGCGCCTGGACCGTCTCGGGAACCTCGACCACCTTGCGACGCGCCGTCTGGCCGGACACGAGGCGGACCTCGCGGCGGGCCAGGCCGAGCGCACCGGCCAGCAGCTCGACCAGGGCGTCGTTGGCCGCGCCATCGACCGGCGGGGCCTGCAGCCGCACCTTGAGCGCATCACCATGTCGCCCCAGCACCTCACTCCGGGAGGCGCGTGGCTGCACATGCACGGCAAACCGAATCGTCCCGCCGGGACCCGGACCGAGGGCCAGCGTCACCCGAGGGCGCCGAAGACCAGGGACTCGAGCAGGTTGAGCACCAGGAAGGCCACGATCGGGGTGATGTCCACCATGCCTAACGTCGGCACCACCCGGCGCAGCGGCGCGAGCACCGGCTCGCTCAGCGTGTAGGCCCACCGGATCCACCGGGAGTACGGCGAGACCTGGAACCAGGTGGAGGCCACGCGCACGATCAGCGCCAGGCGCAGGATCTGGAACGTCCAGCGCAAGGCGACCACGGCAAGGCCGCCAGCCCCGCCACGCGTGGCCAGAGTCGCGAAGGCTACCTGTCCCCGCACGAAGTCGAGGAGCGACAACACGACCAATCCCCCGACGACGACGAACACGAGGGCCCACCACGGGGCCGAGGTGGGGTTTCCCCCGGCGCGAACGACCATGCGCTCGATCGGCTTGAACCGGGGATCGACCGTGTCGCGCACAAAGCGCGAGATCGGCGAGAAGGGACTCAGGCGTCGGGTTCGCACGAGCCAGTCCAGCAGGGCGAGGATCCCGACAATGATTGCCGCCCAGAAGAAGGCCGGGCGCAGGAGCGCCAGCACCACATCGAAGCCCGTCAGCACCTGGTTCATGCCGTCCAGTCTGACGCCAGCGACCACCAGGCACAAGGCGCCAACGCCCGGCTACCGGCCAAGGAACAAGCGCAGCGCGGGCCACAGGCCGCGCAGCCGGTCGAGCAGCCCGGGGGCGTGGGTGAGCCGCAGGTATTGGTCAAAGGCATGCGCCCGGTCGCCTGGGTATGGAAACCACCACGGTTGCCCTGCCCACGGCGCGATGTCGTCCACCAGCGTGCGCGAGCGCACCGCCTCGAGGAGCCCGCCGGGGCCGTGGGATCGACCGCTGCCACTCAACCCGACGCCGCCATGACTGACCTCCGCGATCCCGGCGACGAGGGCCACGTCGTTGATCCCCACGGTGCCGGCCCGCAGCCGATTGGCCACCGCCCGGGCGTGGCTGCGCGACCGACTCCACACGCTCGCGCTCAGGCCAAAGGGAGACGCATTCGCGAGGGCCACGGCCTCGTCGTCGCTCGTGGTGACGACGATGGGGAGCACGGGTCCGAACACCTCTTCCGTCAGGCTGCGCGCTCCGGCGGGCAGGTCGGTGAGCAACGCGGGGGAGACGACGGGTGCGTCCCGTGAACCCAGGGGACGATCCACGGTTGCTCCCCCGGCCTGGTCCGCCTGGATCAACGCCTCGAGCTGGGCGGCGGCCGCGCGATGGATCATGGGGCCCACGTCCCAGTGGGGGGAATCGGCGGAGCGCAGGCGCAGGCGCCCCACCTCTTCCCGCAGTGCGGCGAGGAACGGCTCCGCCACCCGCGCGTGCACGAAGACGCGCTTGGCCGCGACGCAGGTCTGGCCCGCGTTGGTGAAGCGCCCCCACGCGATCCCACGGGCCGCCACGCGGACATTGGCGTCTGCGAGGACCAGGGCCGGGTCGCTGCCCCCCAACTCCAGGGAGCAGGGCACGAGCTGCTCGGCACACCGCGCGGCCACCATGCGTCCCGCGCGCACCGAGCCGGTAAAGAAGACCTTGTCCACCCCACCCGTGACCAGCGCCTCGCCGACCTCCGCACCCCCGTGGACGATGGCGCACACCGCCGCGGGGATCCCCGCCTCGACCAGCCCGGCGTGGAGCAGGGCGGCCGTGCCCGCGGTGAGCTCCGACGGCTTGTGCACGACCGCGTTGCCGGCGGCGAGGAGCGGGGTGAGTTGCCCCACGGGGAGCATGAACGGGTAATTCCATGGGGAGATCACCCCCACCGTGCCCCAGGGC
>JAEUJL010000880.1 GCA_016794835.1 Gemmatimonadota bacterium
TGGCCTCGGCCTCGCGCGTGAGCGAGTCGGTGGTGAGGTAGGCGATCGACTGGCTGTTGGGCGCCCAGGTGTACCCGCTGACCCCGTCGCGTGCGGTGGTGAGGGCGAAGGCTTCGCCGCCATCCGCATGCATGAGCCACACCTGCGGGCGGGGTCCGTCCGTGCCATTCATTGCGCCCCGTGCCGAGACAAACGATATGTAGCGCCCGTCGGGCGACCACTGCGGGGCAGACTCACCCCGTTCGCCAAAGGTGACCTGCCGGTTGCCGCTGCCATCGGCACGCACCATCCACACGTGGGACCGCATCTCGTGCTGGTCGCCCTTGCTGGTGTCGCGCGCGGCGGGGTGCTCCCAGGCGGCGATGGTGTACAGGATGCGCGAACCATCCGGGGAGACCTGCACGGACCCGGCGTTCTTCAGGTCCATGATGTCGTCGATGGTCAGCGGACGCTGCGCACCGAGCCCGGAGGTGCCGAGCACGGTGACGAGGAAGGCGGCGGAAAAGCGCATGGCGTGGCGGGCTGGGGTCGAGAACGGGGAAATTGGGCACCGGACCCCGATGGCGCGAGCGGTTCGTGGGGCGACGGTTGTCATCGACCGGGCGGTGGTCCAGAATCTTCTCATGCGAACCCATCTCCTCCTGGCCGGCCTGGCCGCGAGCGCCCTTGGCGCCCAGGACGCTGACCTCATCCTCCGCAACGGCCGGATCTGGACCGGGGACACCCTCCGTCCCGCCGCGCAGGCCGTCGCGATCCGTGGCGACCGGTTCATCGCCGTCGGGAGCAACGCGGCCATGGCCAGGCACCGCACGGCACGAACCCGCGTCATCGACCTCGGCGGGAGGTTCGTGACCCCGGGCTTCATCGATGACCACACGCACTTCAACCAGGCGGGCGCCTTGCTCATCGGCGCGAACCTGCTGGACGTGAGTACGCCGGGACCGCTGGCCGCACGCGTGAAGGCGGCCGTGGCCCGCATGAGCCCTGGGCAATGGCTCACGGGGGGCGACTGGGGCGCCTACGAGGACAATCCCGCGAACTCAACCGGTGCGCAGGCCGTACCGGTGTCGCAGCGCTTTTCGCCGGATCGCACGATCATCGATTCGGTGAGTGGGTCGATCCCGATGCTGTTCAACCGATGGGACCGGAGCGCCTGGCTCGCGAATGGCCTCGCCCTGGAGCGCGCGGGGTTGTCCTGTGCCCAACCGGTGGCCGGGCTCGAGTGCGTGAACGGACGCGCCACGGGTCGCGTCGCGGACGCCGCCCTGGCCCGCGTGCGCGCGGCAGTCGCGCCCAAGACCTTCGACCAGCGCCTGCGGGAGGCGCGGGCGGCGATGACCCACCTCGCCGAGCTGGGGGTGACCACGATCCATGACATCACGCCACCGTTCCAGCTGCCCGTCTACACCGAGCTCAAGCGCCGTGGCGAGCTGACGGTGCGGGTCTTTGCCCGGCCAACGCTC
This sequence comes from Gemmatimonadota bacterium, assembly GCA_016794835.1. Lineage (GTDB taxonomy): Bacteria > Gemmatimonadota > Gemmatimonadetes > Gemmatimonadales > Gemmatimonadaceae > RBC101. The sequence continues at coordinate 1,464 of JAEUJL010000880.1, forward strand.
GACAAGTGGAACGAGATGACCTACGCCGGGATTGCGCCCGGCTTTGGCGACGACTGGGTGCGCGTGCGCGCCCTGAAGGGGTTCGTGGACGGAATCCAGGGGAACTCCACCGCCCGGTTCTACGAGCCGCAGCTGCACAGCGGCAAGCGCGGGGAATGGCGCGACTCGACGAACACCGCCGCCACCGATGGCCCCGGCTCCGGGATGATGCCGGCGGGCAACATGGAGCGCCTCCTGTT
>JAEUJL010000011.1 GCA_016794835.1 Gemmatimonadota bacterium
GCCTGCGACAGGCCCAGGTAGTCATCGGCGGTGGGCACCCCCTTGGTCCGCGGGCGATGATCGATCCGGTCGCCGGTGAACCCCTGGTCCCTGACGACGAGTTGCAGCTCCGGGCGGGCGAGTTGCAGGTAGCTCTCCAGCCACCCATCGCGCTGCATCCCATCGGCCAGGCCATTGCCGATGATGACGATGTGGTCGCCCTGTGCGAGCTCGAGTTGCGGGGTGGTGCAGGCGCTGGCGACGGCAAGGGCGACCAGCGCACCACCACGGAATGGGCGGAACGTCATCGAGGGGACTCTCCGGATTTCGCGGGCGACGTGGCCCGGGTGGGGCGATCGGGGGACATGATGGGGGAATCCCACCCCGCGAGGTCCGACGGGCGCACACCGCGGCGATACCCGTCGAAGCTGAAGGTCACCGGATGGAATGGCCCGACAAACGAGATGTTGAGGGCGGGGGTGATCGCCTGTTCCATCCCGAGCGCCCAGAAGGTGGCGTTCACCAGCATCCGCCGGAAGCCGGGGTTCAGGAGGTCCTCCGACGCGCCGTGGGTGGAGGTGAACACGCGGCCCTGTTGTCCGCTGGCTCCGCGGTATGTCCGCGTCCACACCACCGGCAGTTGCTGCTTGGTCGTGTCGGGGGGGCCGTTCGGCCCCATCCCATGCAGGACCTGGCCTAACGCGAGCACGTCAGATCCCTCGCTCGGGTACGCCTGGTATCCTCCCGACTGCACATGCAGGTCACGCACCCCCCGCAGGATGGGATGGGTGGCGCGGTCACTGCGCGGGAGGATGCGCGAACTCTGTTCGTGGTTGGTCCCGTAGTGACCCACCCAGGTCTCGCCGAGCACCTGTTCGCCAAACCCGCTGGGGTATTCGGCGCCCTTGTAGTCCCAGGAGTACTTCGCGAACGGCCCGTCCTTGATGCGAAAGGCGTGCGTGGAGGTCCGCAGGCCCAGCACGGGGCCGCCCCGGCCGAGGTAGTCGACGATGTGCTGCATCTGGTCCGCCGGGAAATCCTGGAAGCGGATCGCGAGGATCAGGAGGTCGGCGGTCTTGAGGGCGTCGAGTCCCCCGATCCGCGAGCTGCCGGGCTCGATGAACCCGGCACTGTCCAGGGTGAAGAACACGCTCACCTTGAAGCCATGATGGCGGGCCAGGATGCGCCCGAGCGCGGGGAGCAGTTCCTCGGAGCGGTATTCGTGATCCCCGGCGATCAGCACGAGGTGCTTGCCGAGCCCGGGTCCCTGCGTGCCCTGGTAGACCACGTGGGTTGAAGCGGCCTGGGCGGGCAACCGCGGCGTGAGGGCGCAACTTGCGAGCACGACGCTCCCGACGAGGGTTCGCAGCACGCTCCGTGTGGGGACTCCAAGGTTCACGTTGTGCTCTCGGCGGGCGGGTGATGGGCGCGAGTCGGGGGCCCACCCCTGGTCGCGGGTGGTACCGCGGCAACAGCGCGTTGCTCGAGGGGCTGGCCGACGACGGGTGTGGGGCGTGAAGGTGGAGCTGGCCGGGTCCTTCGGGAAGTACCTTTCCCCGTCACGCGACGCACGAGGAGGTCGGGGTGCTCTACATGGTGATCGAGCGATTCCGCGGGGGAGATGCCGTGCCGGTCTATACGCGCTTTCGCGCGCAGGG
>JAEUJL010000066.1 GCA_016794835.1 Gemmatimonadota bacterium
CCGCCGTCGACGTTCTTCATGAAGCAGCTCACGGGCGTGGCGGCCGGCATCGTGTTGTTTGCCATCGCCGCCAAGGTGGATGCGCAGCGCATGGAGGGGCACGCCCCGGCCATCATGTGGGCCGGGATCGTGCTGATGGCCCTCACCCTCGTGCCGGGGATCGGGGCCGAGCACCTCGGCTCGCGCCGGTACCTGCTCGGCCGGAGCGTGCAGCCGGCGGAGTTGATGAAGGTCGCGGTCGTCGTGTGGACGGCGGCGATGGTCATTCGCAAGGGTGACCAGATGCGTCGCCTCTCGAAGGGGATGCCGATCTTCCTGGTGATGGTCGGGATCCCGACGCTGATTGCGTTCAAGCAGCCGGACTACTCGATGGGGCTGATGTTCGTCCTGCTGATGTTGCTCGTGTTGTTCGCCGCCGGGGCCCGGATCGGGCACTTCGTGTTGCTGGGATTCCTCGGGGCGCCGCTCCTCTGGCACCAGCTCATGCAGAAGAAGTATTTCCGCGACCGACTGGCCGCCTTCTTCGGCCAGGAGGGGGCGCGCGTGGAGTTGAACGACCAGCAGGCGCAGTCGCTGATGGCCGTCGGGTCCGGTGGGCTCACCGGCACCGGGTACGGGGAAGGGATGCAGTCCTACGGGTGGGTGCCGATGGGGAAGGACGACTTCATCGCCGCGACGATCGGCGAGGAATGGGGCTTTCTCGGGATGACCCTCGTCATCCTCGCCTTTGCCACGTGGACGTGGCTGGGCTTCCGGATCGCGCGCAAGGCGCGGTCGCGCTTCCTGCAACTCGTCGCGATGGGGCTGACGGCGACGGTGGCGATCACCGCCTACGTGCACATCGGTGTGGTGATCAACCTCCTGCCGAACACCGGGCTCACCTTGCCCTTCTTCTCCAACGGCCGCACCAACCTGGTGCTGACGCTGGCGGTGACCGGGATCCTGGTGAACATCGGGAGCGAGCGCGAGAAGGTCTATGGCGGGTTCGCGACCGACCCAGTTGCCGCGGCGAGTTAGGTGCGCGTCCTGTTCACCGGCGGGGGGACCGGGGGGCACCTGTATCCGGCGCTGGCGATCGCGCGGGCGCTGGTGACGGCCTGTCCGGAGGCGCGCCCGTTCTTCGTCGGGGCGCGGCGCGGCATCGAGCGCGAGCTGCTTCCGGGAACCGAGTTCCCCCACCTCCTGCTGGACGCCCACCCGCTCTACCGATCAAAGCCCTGGCGCAACTGGCGCACCGTGGCGGGACTCGTCGGCGGGTGGCGCACACTCGGATCCATGGGACGAGAGGCGCCGCCGCGGCTCGTGGTTGCCACGGGCGGCTACGCCTCCGGACCGACCCTGGCCTGGGCCGCGACGCATGGCGTGCCCTTTGTGCTGCAGGAGCAGAACGCGCACGTGGGCGCCACGAACCGCCTCTTTGCCCGCTGGGCCCGCGAGGTCTACGTCGGGTTTCCCGAGGCGGTGCGCGGTCTCCCGCCGGCCGCGCAGTCCCGCGCGCACGACCTGGGGAACCCGATCCAGCCGCCGCCGGCGGCCGACGCGCGCCCGGCCCGCGATGCGGCGCGCGCTCGCTGGGGGTTTGGTCCCGAGGTCGCGACGGTCGTCCTCGCCTTCGGGGGCTCACAAGGCTCGGCTGCACTCAATCGTTTGGTCGCCGGTTGGGTCGCGGCCGGGCTGCCCGAGGGGGTTGGACTCATCTGGGGAACCGGTGCGTCGCATCACGCCGCACACCGGCACCTGGGATCGCCACGCGTGATGGTGCACCCGTACCTGAACCCGATTGCCGATGCCTACGCGGCCGCCGACCTGGCCGTGGCCCGCGCCGGGGCGATGACCACCGCCGAGTTGTGCGCCTGGGGAATCCCGATGTTCCTCGTGCCATTGCCCACGGCGGCGGCCGACCATCAGACGGTGAATGCGCGCTCCCTCGCCGCGGCGGGCGCGGCGACCTGGGTGCGTGAGGCGGACGCGACCCCCAGCGACCTCACGGCCTTCTGCATGCGACTGCTCGCCGCGCCGGGTGCCCTGCAGGCGGCGCGCGAGGCGACGCTGGCGCGGGGGCGTCCCGATGCGGCGCGCGAGATCGCCCGTCGCGTGGCCGCGCTCCTCGCGCCCGCCGTACCCGACCGTCACTAATCGAGCCCATCATGCCTGACGACGTCGCCGCTCGCGACCTGCTGTTTTCGCCCACGGACCCGCGTCCCGTGCACTTCATGGGGATCGGTGGGGCGGGGATGAGCGCGCTCGCCGTCTGGTGCCTGGAGCGCGGCGTGCCGGTCACCGGGTGTGACAGCGGTGGCGCCCCGGAGGAACTGCACCAGCGCGGGGTCCGCGTGGAACGCGGGCACGACCCGGCCCATGTCGTCGGTGTCCGTGCGGTGGTGGTCACCTCCGCCGTCCCGCGCGACCATCCCGAGCTGCAGGCTGCCCGCGACGCGGGGATCCCCGTGGTGCGCCGTGCCGAAGCGTTAGGCGCCGCCGTGAATGCCGGTCGCGTGGTCGCGGTCGCCGGGACGCACGGCAAGACGACCACCACCGTGATGACCACCGAGGCACTCGCGACCGCGGGGCTCGCGCCCACCGGGATCGCCGGGGGACGGGTCGGGTCATGGGGGGGGAACCTGCGCGCCGGCGGGACGGACGTCTTCGTGGTGGAGGCCGACGAGTACGACCGGTCATTCCTCGCGCTGCGCCCCACCGTGGCGGTGATCACGAACGTCGAGGCCGACCACCTCGACATCTACCGCGACCTGGACGACATCCGGGCCACCTTCGTGCAGTTCGCCACGCCCGCGCATACCATCGTCGTGTGTGATGACGACGAGGGCGCGTCCACCTTGCCGCTCGCGAGCGGGGCGCAACTCGTGCGGTACGGGGTGACCTCCACCCGCGTGCGCCTGCACGGGGCACCGTCGCCGCTCCCTGATGGTCGCACGGCCGTCGCCGTCACCTGGGATGGGGAGTGCCTGGGGGACGTCGTGCTGCGCGTGCCCGGGTTGCACAATGTGCGGAATGCCCTCGCGGCGATCGGCTCAGGGCTGGCGCTCGGCGCCACGCTGGACGCCATGCGCCCGGGGCTCGAGGCCTTCGGGGGGGTGGAGCGGCGCTTCCAACGGTTAGGGTCCGTGCGGGGTATCGACGTCGTCGACGATTACGCCCACCACCCGACCGAGGTGGCCGCCACCCTGGCCGCCGCGCGCACCGCCTTTCCCGCCCGGCGCATTGTCGCCGCCTTCCAGCCGCACCTGTACTCGCGCACCCGCGACTTCGCCGATGCCTTTGGCGCGGCGCTCGCTGCGGCCGATATGGTCTTCCTCTGCGATCTGTACCCGGCGCGCGAGCAGCCGATGCCCGGGGTCAGCTCGGCGCTGGTGGCGGCCGCGATCCCGGCTCCGCAACTGCAGTGGCAGGGACCGCGTGCCGACCTCGCCGGCGCCCTGGCGTCGTTTGTCCACGCGGGCGACGTGGTCCTGACCATGGGGGCAGGGGACATCACGCGCAGCGGCCCCGAACTCCTCGCCCGGTTGTCGGCCCCCGCATGAGCGACGAAGCAGTTCCCGCACCGCGCCGGTTCAAGCCGGGGTGGTTCGTGGTGGCGGCGCTGGTCGGGCTGGTCCTCTGGACCGTCCCGTGGTGGGGGCGCGACCTCGCGTTCTTTCGTGCGCAGTTCGTGGAGGTTCGCGGGACGCGTTACGCCCGCCCCGAGGAAATCCGCCGTCGCCTGGGGATCGATTCCACCGCGTCCATCTGGATGTCGGTGGATACGCTCGCGCGTCGGGCGGAGCGGCACCCGCAAGTCCGCTCGGCCCGCGTGAGCCGCCGGTTGCCGGGGACCTTTGTGGTCGACGTGGAGGAGAACGAACCCGTCGCCTTTGTGCCGGGGACCAAGGGGCTCCGCGCGTACGACGAGAACGGGCGCCTGCTCCCGATGGATCCGACACGCGTGGACGCGGACCTGCCGATCGCGGAACGCCCCGACACCGCACTGCTGCACCTGCTCGCCGATCTTCGAGTGGAGCTTCCGGAGTTGTTCGCGCGGGTCACCGAGGTGCGCCTCGGCGGACGCGAAGAGTTCCGCCTCTACTTCGATGGGATTCCCGTGCGCGTGCGTCGCGGAGACGGCGCCGAGCGCTTCGACGGGCTATCTTCCGTCCTCCGCGACCTCGCGTCGCGCGGTGTGACACCGCTGGAGCTCGACCTGCGTTTCAAGGACCAAGTCATCGCCCGCCTCCCATGAACGCTGAACGCCTCGTTGCCGGGCTCGATATCGGGTCGGCCAAGACCACCGCGCTGATCGGCGAGGTCGTGGGGGATCTCCCACGTCGCCCCGGGATCAAGGTCCTCGGGATCGGCCAGTCGCGCACGACCGGGCTGCGACGCGGGGTCGTGTCGGACATCGAGGAAACGACGCAATCGATCAAGAAGGCCTTGAGCGACGCCGAGCAGATGGCCGGTGCGAAGGTGGACGCCGTCTACGTCGGGATCACGGGCGAGCACGTGAAGGCGATGACGAGCAAGGGGATTGTCGCCGTCTCGGGCGAGGAGGTCACCCGCGCCGACGTCGACCGGGCCAACGCCGTCGCGCGCGCACAGAACATCCCCACGGATCGGGAGCTGCTGCACGCGATTCCCCAGGAGTACGTGGTCGACAAGACCGAGGGGGTGAGCGACCCGCTCGGGATGGTCGGGACGCGGCTCGAGACCGAGATGTACCTGGTGACGATCGGCGCCTCACCGGCGATGAACCTGCGCAAGGCGGTGGAGCGCGCGGGGTACCGTGTTGCCGAGCTGGTGGTGGAACCGCTGGCGAGTGCGCTCGCCGTCCTCACCGACGACGAACGCGAGCTGGGGGTGGCCGTCATCGAGATGGGGGCCGGGACCACCGATATCGCCGTCTTCCACGAGTCGAAGATCCGCCACCTGGGCACGATCGCGCTCGGTGGGAACAACGTGACCAACGACATCGTCCACGGGCTGGGGCTGACCCAGGCGGACGCCGAACGGATCAAGGAACGGTACGGCTGCGCCTACGAGCCGCTCGTGGACCCCGCCGAGGTGATCTCGCTGCCGAGCACGGTGGCCCAGGGTGACCGGCAGATCCCGCGCGAACTGCTGGCCCACATCATCCACCAGCGCGTGGACGAGATCTTCAACCTGGTGCTGGCCGATATCGAGGGGGCTGGCTTTGCCGCCAAGCTGAGCGCCGGGATCGTGCTGACCGGCGGGGTCGCGGCGCACCCGGGTGTGGGCGAACTCGCGGCGGATGTGTTCGGCACCGGGGTGCGGGTGGGACTCCCCGGGGAGAACCTGACCGGGCTGGCGGACGCGGTCGAGGCGCCGCGCTATTCGACGGCGGCGGGGCTGACGTTGTATGCCGCGAACCGGCTGGCGCTGGGTTCGGCGTCCTCGACGGTGAAGCGGACGTCGATGAATGCACCCAGTGTGGACAAGTTGGCGCAACGGGTGAAGATCTGGCTCCAGGACTTTTTCTGAGTCCACTCGTTAGGCTGTCAAAAACCTGATCTTCAGCCGCTCTTTTGTGGAGAAGCGGCGCACTCACGGGAGGAGGATCGCACGCGGCGTTGTGCACAACGCGTGATTGTTCTCACTCACTCATTTCCTCCCGGTGCACGCGCGTTATATTCGGGCCGTACCGACGGAGGCGAGCGACGACTCGCCCTGTTTGCCTGCCCTCGTCCCCAGAGGAGTGCCGCGCGCCATGATCTTCGAATTCGAGGAGAACGCGACCCAGAACGCCCGGATGAAGGTGGTCGGTGTTGGTGGCGGTGGTGGGAACGCCGTCAACCGCATGATCGACGAGCACCTCGAGGGGGTCGAGTTCATCTCGATCAACACGGACGCGCAGACGCTGCTGTCGTCCAAGTCGGACGTGAAGATCCAGATCGGCAAGAAGCTGACGCGCGGGCTTGGTGCCGGCGCGCGACCGGAGATCGGTCGCCAAGCGATCGAGGAGAACCGCGACGAAGTGGCGCGAGTCCTCACCAACGCCGACCTCGTGTTCGTCACGTGCGGCATGGGCGGCGGGACGGGCACGGGCGCGGCGCCGGTGGTGGCGGAGCTGGCCCGCGCGGCCGGCGCCCTCACCGTGGGGATCGTCACCAAGCCGTTCCTCTTCGAGGGGCGCAAGCGGATGCGCCAGGCGGAGATGGGGATCACCGACATGCGCACGCATGTCGACACGATGATCGTGGTGCCTAACGAACGACTCCTCGCCGTGGTCGGCAAGGGGATCCCGTTCCAGGACGCCCTCAAGAAGGCGGACGAGGTCCTGCTCCACGCGACGCAGGGCATCTCCACCCTCATCTCGCGCACCGGGCTGGTGAACGTCGACTTCGCCGACGTGCGCACGGTCATGCAGAACGGCGGCTCCGCCCTCATGGGCACCGGGGTCGGGCGTGGTGACAACCGGGCGGCCGAGGCGGCCCAGATGGCCATCGCCTCCCCGCTGCTCGATAACATCTCGATTGCCGGCTCGTCCGGCGTGCTCCTCAACATCACGGGCGGCGGCGACCTCACCTTGGGCGAGGTCACCCAGATCTCCGAGATCGTGCACGAGGCGGCCGGCGATGACGCCGAGATCATCTTCGGGGCGGTCCACGAGCCCGCGATGCAGGGTGAGATCCGCGTGACCGTCATCGCCACCGGCTTCGATCGCGACATGCTCGCGGCGCAGCCCCCGGTGAGCGCCACGACGTCGAGCACCACGAACCGCACCGTGATCCCCATCAGCGCGGGGTCCCGGGTTGTCACGTCCCGGCCGGTGACCCAGCCGCCGCGCCCGGCCGTCCCGGAGCCGCCGCGCAAGCAGGTCGTGCCCGGGCAGCCGCTGCGGCCGGCGAGCCCCCCGATCGACGATCTCGAGATCCCGACCTTCATCCGGAGACAGATGGATTGAAGCGGGCGCTCGGACGGACGGCCTTCTACCTCACAGTGGCGCTCCTCGCATGGGGCGCCATTGCCGTCATGCGCCCCATTCGCACCGCACGTGTCGGAGATGTCATCTCCGGCGCGCGCGTCGCCTGGGTCGAACGCACCGACTCCCTCGCCCAGGGAGAAACGATCACCGGACTGCTCGGCCGCAACCTGCCGGATGAGGAAGTGCAGGACGCCCTCGAAGCCGCGGGGAGCCTGGACCCTCGCCGCCTGCGCGCGGGGATGCGGATCACCCTGGGCGGCGCCGCGGACTCGGCGCCTTCGCAGATCCTCCTGCACCTCGGGGTCGACAAGCTGCTCCGTCTCTCGCGCGGCGACTCGGGATGGACCGGGCGGGAGGAGACGATCCCCTGGGAGCGCGACACGCTCGTGGTGAGCGGCACGGTCGACCAGAATCTCTACGAGGCGTTTGCCGCCGGGGCCCGGGAACTCCCGCAGAAGGTCCGCAATGAGCTGGCGTGGAATGTCGCCGACGTCTTCGAGTACCGGCTCGACATGAGCCGCGACCTCCAACCCGGCGATGCCTTCCGTGTGCTCGTCGAGCGCGAACGCACCGGGACGGGGGCCGTCCGCCTGGGCGATGTGCTCGGCGTGGACTACACATCGAGAGGATCTCGGCTGCGTGTGGTGCGCTACCTCGATCGGGAGGGACGCGCGCGCTACTTCGACGAAACCGGTCGGTCCATGCAGGCGGCATTCCTGCGCGCCCCGCTGGAGTTCCGCCGGGTCTCGTCGGTGTTCGGGATGCGCCGGCACCCCATCCTCGGCGTGATGCGGCGACATCGCGGCACCGACTACGCGGCCGCCTCGGGAACGCCGGTGCGGGCGATCGGCGATGGGGTCGTGATCACCGCCGGCCGGATGAGTGGGTTCGGCAACGTGATCGAGCTCCGCCATCCGAACGGCTTTGTCACCCGGTACGGGCACCTGCGCGGCTTCGCGGATGGGGTCCGGCGCGGGGCGCGCGTCTCCATTGGCTCCACCATCGGGTACGTCGGGATGACCGGACTCGCGAGTGGGCCCCACCTGCATTTTGAAGTCCTGGTCAACGGCGAGCAGCGCGACCCCCGGACGGCGTTCAATTCGGCGGCCGGACTGCCACTGGCGGAGGGAGAGCGGGGGGCGTTTGATGAGACCCGACGCCTGCTGCTGGCGCGCCTCGACTCCGTTCCCCTGAGCGTCCCGGACGGCGGCGCGTGATGCTTCAACGTCGCACGGCCCCCTTCGCGTAACCGATCCAATGCTCTCTGTACTCCTGGCCCTCGCGGCGGGCGCGCTGGCGACGTTCCTGTC
>JAEUJL010000167.1 GCA_016794835.1 Gemmatimonadota bacterium
CCGGTGGAGGCGCAGGCGCCCATGGAGATCACCCACTTCGGCTGCGGCATCTGCTGGTAGATCCGGCGGATCACCGGGGCCAGCTTGAACGGCACCCGTCCGGCGCAAATCAGGACGTCGGCCTGGCGCGGCGAGAACGACATACGCTCCATGCCGAAGCGGGCCAGGTCAAAGCGACTCGCGGCGGACGCCATGAACTCGATGGCGCAGCACGCGGTCCCAAACGGCATCGGCCACAGCGAGTTCGCGCGGCCCCAGTTGACGAGGAAGTCGAGTCGCGTGGTCACCCAGCCTTCCTGCGACTGGGGATCCATCGTGACGACAGAGGATTCGGGCCGATGGGTCAATCCCACTGGAGCGCTCCCTTCTTCCAGATGTAGACGAAACCGACGAGCAGGATCGCGATGAAGACCAGCATCTCACCCAGGCCGAAGAACGACGTCATCCCGGCCGGGCACATCCCACCGACCAGGGCGGCCTTGCAGGACAGCTGGCGATAGTACGCCCCCCACGGGATCATGAAGACGGTCTCGATGTCGAAGATGATGAACAACATCGCGACCATGTAGAACTTCACGGAGAACCGCTCGCGGGCGTCGCCGAGCGGCGGGATGCCGGACTCGTAGGGCTCGTCCTTGATTGGGCTCGGGCGCCGGCGAAGCGTCAGCGTCGAGATCGCCACCATGGCAATCGCGTTGACGGCGACAAACCCGAGCAACAGGAGTACTGGCAGGTAGGTCCGGTCCATCGCGCTCCCGACTTCGTGAAAAATTTCACTTAGAAAAGCCCGTCGAAATTACCTGCCCACTTCCGGTGGTGTCAACGGACGTAACCCTTGGCGATCACACACGTTATGCCATCTGGTGGTTTGACGTAGCCTTCCGCGTCCCCGTCATCCCACACCCGTGGACTTGCCTGCCCCCACGATTAGTTTTCGCCGCCCATTTCACTGCCCCGTCCGGTCTCCGGTACAGGGGCTCGGAGAGCGGTGAGCCCCTCCCGCACGGACGGCTCCCGGCTCAGGCCATCTCGAACTCGCGGTTGAACGCCACCGCGAAGTTGAACGTCTTGGCCTTGGTCCGCGATTCCATCGCATCGGCCACGCGCTCCAGGCGCCGCGGGATCTGCAGGATCGACTCCTGGGCCCTCTTGCCCGCGTCCGTGACGGCAGCGACCGCCTCGATCGCCCAGAAGCGGATCTGCTCTTCCACGATCTTCAGGTAGTCGCGGGGGCCGTAGATGCCGGCGCGCCGAATGACGTCGGCCATCTCGCGGAAGTTCGGCATGTTCACCCCGGGCATGTCGATCGCCGGCATCAACGCCACGGCCGAGACGAGGGCGCGGTCCGGGTCGCGCGCCAGGACTTCCTTGAAGATCGTCCGGTAGAACGTGTAGTGCCTCGCCTCTTCCTTCGCGACGTTGGAGAGGACCTCGCCGATCAACGGCTCGTACTCTCCCGCGAGCTTGCCGGTGTTTGCATGGCTGAACTGCGTCGCGCGCTCCTGCAGCGACGTGTACACGAACACCTTGTACGGGTCCATGTCCCACGCCGGCTCGAACCCGGCGCGCATGTACTCGAATTGCATCCGGTCCAGC
>JAEUJL010000207.1 GCA_016794835.1 Gemmatimonadota bacterium
CCAGACTCGACCAACCGGGCACGTTCGCCGCCCGGGAGCGTCAGGTGGCGTGCGGTGACGTCCGGAGCGTGTGCCGGGTACCAATCAGCCTCGGGCAGGTGCCCGCGGAACGTCTCCAGCATGCAGTGGCGGAACGAAGACGGGGTGGAGCCATGCCCCGTGCACGGCTCCACCCCGAACGTAGCCACCCCGGGGCGCCCCGGGAAACGGCCGGCCGGCTACATCTTGTCGGCCACCTCGATCTTCCGCCCCCGCGGAGCGGCTTCGGTCACCCTGGGCAGGTGAACACGGAGCACCCCGTCCTTGAACTGCGCCGAGATGCGGCCCCCGTCGACGGTACGCGGGAGGGTGAACGCCCGATGGAACGCTCCATACTGACGCTCCCACACGTGCAGCTGCCGGTCCTTCTTCTCCTCGGTGCGCTCCTCGAGCTTCTCCCCCTTGATGGTCAGCACGCCGTCCTCAAAGCTCACGTCGACCTGCTCCTTCTTGAGGCCGGGCAGCTCCATCGTGAGCACGAGCTCCTTCTCGAGCTCCTCGATCTCGACGGGCGGCATCCATCCCACCGGCTCGAGCAGCGGGTCGCGGTCCATCGCCCGACGCATGCGCGCCGGCCAGAGGTCGAGGTCCGCGAAGAAGTCGTTGAAGCTGGGCGTGGGACGCCGAAGGGCAAGCTTGGTCATCGTTCCCTCCTGTGGGTCTGAGGTCCCGCCACCGGGACGCGCCCACAAGGTGCCAAACACGCCACCGCCGCGCAGTCGGAATCCGGGGCAGCCGGCGTCGGCGAGCCCCGGACCTCCCTGCCCCACCTTTCCCTAGGTGAACTCCGGACCGCGCTCGAGGTGCTTCGCGATCAGGGCCAGCCGGAAGGTGACTTCCCCGGGCACCCCCGCTTCCCCCTCGCCAGCGAGGTCGACAAACGGCCACGCCATGGGCACCTGGTTGACCAGGCCCTGCCCGCGCGACGGACGCCAGATCAGGTCGCGATCCCTCGCGTTGAGCAATCGCTCCCACGCCTGGGTCCATCCCGGGTGTCGCTCCAACAATCCGCAGCGGGCCGCGAGCTCGAGCCAGAATGCAGCGAACGGCAAGTCGGCGTCCACCGCGCCCCGCGCCGCGAGCGGGTCGCCGAGGAGCAGGGCGGGATGCTCCAGGGGACGCGCCCCGACCCATTGCCGTGCGGCGTGCTTGGGGAGCGGACGCTGGAGCCAGGTCGCCAGTCGGTCGAGGAAGTCGTCGTGCTCGTTCAGGAACGTCGGCATGAACGACAGCATCACCAGGAAGTGGAACGACGGCGGGAACGCATCGGGATGCAGGGCCACCTCGCCGCCCTGCTTGATCCACGGGTCCTCCGCGAGTTCCGACCCCAGGAACTCATCGACCCGCTCGAGCAGGCGCATCGCCGCGCCGCGCAGGCGCGGGTCCATCTCGTATCCCGCATGGGCCAACGCACTCGCAGCGGCCGGACGGAGGATGCCGCGCGAGAACTGCACGGTATCCGCATCCCGACCCATGCTCGCGAACTCGTACGTGAACGCGTGATCCGTATCCTCGGCGAGCAAGCGGAACAGGGGACGACGCGCCGCGAGGAAGGGCGGCGCCCCTGGATCCCAGCCGAGCTCGAGGAGGCGATGCACGGCCATCACGGTCCCCACCTGGCCCGCGGCGTCCCGGGCGCCGGCCTTCGGCACCCCGAGCATGAGGTTGTTCCAGATTCCGTCGACGCGTTGGGCGAGCGCCAGGCGGATGCCCTCGCGCTGGGACAGCCAGACCGCGTCCGTGAGACCGGCACCAACCTCCGCAGGGAGTAGCTCCCGCATCATCCGGTACTGCGCCACGCGTCCTGCCGCGTCGAGCAGCGGCACTCCGGCAAACTCCACCGGAGGCGGCGGCGGGGGGGGAGGGGGCGGAGGCGGGGGTGGCGGTGGCGCCGACGTAAACTCCCCGTCCTCGTCGAACGAGAGAATCTTTCCGGCGTTTTGCTGGTTAAGTTCTTGTGCCATATAGAGTTAAACAGCCAACAGTGCCCATCTACCCCCAAACGGGCGTAACGATAGCATTTTGACCGCCCGGCGCTAGTCCTCCCCGTCGTTGTACTTTCTTGCCATCCAGGCCCGAGGTGACATGCGCGGGGAGTTTGTGGAAGTCGAAGGGGACCGCCTCTACTACTTCGCGGCGGGCACTCGGGGTCAAGGCTGTCCGGTGGTCTTCCTGCACGGATTCCCGACGACTTCGCACCTCTGGCAGGAGGTGGTCCCCCTCGTTCCCCCCGGCCGCCGGGTGGTTGTGATGGACCAGCTCGGGTGTGGGCGCAGCGTGGCGTCGCCCGGTGCAGACCTCGGGGTCGCTGCCCAGGCGCGTCGCACCCTGGGGCTTCTCGACGCCCTGCGCATCGAGTGCGCGACCCTGGTGTCGCACGGTGTCGGCGCGCTGGTGGCGGTGGAGCTGATCCGTCTGGCGCGCGATCGGGTGTCGGACGTCGTCCTGGTGAATCCCGCACGGTCGAGCGCTCCGCTCGAGGGGTGGGGCAGCTTGCGATGGATGGCGGGGCTCGTGGGATGGGCGGCGCCCTCGGTGGGCGCGAGCCTGCTGCACGGTGCGATCGCCAAGCGTTTTGTCGATGCCGCGCGGGCGATCCATAGCGCCGACCTGTACGCCCGGCCGTTCGCCGGGTCGGGCGGGCCCGCGGTGCTGGCAGGTCACCTGCGCGCGCTCGCCGCGCCCTGCGCCGCCCCGGACATGGGGGAAACGCCGCTCCGCGCGTCTATTGTCTGCGGTGGCCTGCGTCGGGGCGACCGACGCACGGCCGCGGCTTTCGCGGCCACCATCCCCGGGGCAACATTGCATGAGGTGCCTGCCGCAGGACACTTCCTGCCAGAAGAAGCGCCAGAACAGCTCGCCAAGATCCTCGCCACACACCTGGCGCCATGACGGCATCACGACTGGACACATTTCGTTCGATGGTCGCCCGGAACCCCACCAACCCGCTGGCGCGGTTCGGGCTGGCGAACGAAGCCATGAAGGCGGGGTTGCACGCGGAGGCCGAGGAACATCTGCGCGCGTACCTGGGCTCGTATGATGACGAGGGGAACGGCTTCGGGCGGCACGCCGAGGTGCTGGAGGCGCTGGGGCGCATGGACGAGGCCCGGGCTGCGCTCCGGCTGGGGATCGACGCCGCACGCCGCTTCGGGCATCCGGGGATGGCGAGTGAACTCACTGATCGACTTGACGCCCTGGAGGGCCGCGCATGAAGCTGTTCCGTCGGAGTGTTGTCCTGCTTGCCGTGCTCGTGGCCGGCGACGCCAGCGCGCAGCAGGTGGCGCCGGTGGCCTCGGTCTCGGTGGGCACCCGGGTGCGCGTGATCGCCTCGACCATTCGCCGCGATCGCTTTGTGGGGCGCGTCGACTCCCTGGAGGCCGGTGAGATGGTCCTGGACACGGCCGGCGTGCGTCGCCGTCTCGGGTTCGAGATGGGGCCTGTCCTCGTTGAGCAATACCGGCGTGTGCGCATCCGCACCGGCGCGATCGAGCGGATCGAGGTGAGTGGAGGCCGCACGACCCGTTCCGCGACGATCAAGGGAGCGATCATCGGCGGCTTGCTGGGCGCCGCCTTGATCGGCTTTGGCCAGGCCCCCGAGGTGAATCCCTCCTTCCAGGACTTCCTGAACGGCGCGCCGAAGGGGCTCGCGGCGGGGCTGGTGGTGGGAGCCGGGGTCGGCTACGCGTTAGGCGGTGAGAAGTGGCTGCCGGCGGAGGTTCCGCGGTAGGCACCCGACGGCTGGCGCGGCATCCCCGCCGCGCTAGCGCACTTCCTTGGCCGCGTCGAGGACGTTGGCGATTTCGCGGCTGAGCGCGCGGGCTTCCTGCGTGGCGGTGCTTACGTCATTCATGGCCGACTGCACCCCCGCCGAGCGAAGGGCGACGAGGTCGAGTCGCATCCCCTGCAGCATGAGGGACGCGCTCTCGAGCTGGGCGGCGAGGGTCTCGCGACGCGACGCGAGGTCCTTCATGGTGACGAGCTGACGTTCCAGCAGCTGCACCCGCTGGTCCTTCTCCCGTCCGTCCGGCATCGCGCGCGCGGCCTCGATACGCGCGGCGGCCTCGGCCATCGCCCCCGGCTGGGTGTCGGCGTCGATGCGATGCAAGGCACCCGCGAGCGAGGCAATCCGGTCGACCAGTGCGTCGACGGTCGGTAGCACATCCGGGATCATCTCGCGGTCGGCCTTCCCAAGCCGGGCGACGGCATCCCGCAGGGTCTCGCGGTCGTCGGCCGCGCGCCGAATGACCGCGCCGTGCGGCCCGGCCAACACGTCGGGAGCTGCGAGTGACGCGGCCCCGTCCACCGGCGCCCCCGCGCGCAGTCGTCCGCGTTGTTCGGCGTTCCGTGCCAGCGCTTCCCGCGCCTTGGGGCCGTAGACGTCCTCCCACTGGACGCCATCATCGCGCAGGGAGCCCCAGTGCCGCAGCAGCCCCATCAACATGCCGAATGCAGGGAAGAGCACCCAGAAGAACCCCGGTGAGAACACGAGGTTGATGACCGTGAGGAAGGCCAGCGTGGTCACCGTGCTCGTCGCGCGGCGCCGAAAGCGCCGGATCTTCTCGATCACCGGGAGCTGGTCGAGGGAGTCACCCCTGCCCTGCCGACCCTTGGTGACCGATCCCTGCCATCCTTGTCGGGCATCCCGCCAGGACGCCGGCATCCAGGCCGGAACCGGCGGACGGGCGGGACCACCGTCTCGCGTGCTCCATCCGGGATTCGCCGCTTCGATCGCACTGCGCGCCGGCGGTTGCTCGGTGGCCTGTCGCGAGACGCGTGGCAGCCGGACGCGCGCCACCTCGACCGCATCACGCGGCACCGCGTGTTTCCATGGTGCCGGCGGGGGGGCGGGAGCTTCGGGAGCGCCCACGGGTGCCGGCCCTTCGCGCCGCACGAGGGCATCGCGAAACGCGTGCGCGCTGGCAAAGCGATCCGCGGGCTTCTTGGCCATCGCGCATTCGAGGATGCTGGTCAGCCAGGCCGGGGCATCCGGGCGCTGCGCCCGGATGGGGCGCGGCGTCTCGCTGATGTGCTTCATCAGCATGGCCGGCGTGTTGGACGCGTGGAACGGCAGCTCCCCGCACAGCATGTGGTACCCAACGACCGCCAGCGAGTACAGGTCGGAGCGTCCGTCGATCTCCTTCTCGCCCATCGCCTGTTCGGGCGACATGTAGGCCGGGGTCCCCACCGCAATGCCGGTGACGGTGAGTCGTGCGTCGCCCTCGGCCGCGCGCGCGATCCCGAAGTCGGTGACCATGGGACGGCCCGTGTGTCGATCGAGCAGGATGTTGTCGGGCTTCACGTCGCGATGGACGATCCCGCGTCCATGCGCATACCCGAGCGCGTCGGCCACCGCGCGAAGCGTCTCGGCCGTGAACTCCGGGCTGAGGTGACGTTCGCGCGCGATACGACTGGCGAGGCTCTCGCCGTCGACCAGGGCCATGACGAAGCAGACGAGCCCCTCGCGTTCCTCGACCGCGTAGATCGGGACGATGTTGGCATGGCTCAGCTGCGCGGCCGTCTGGGCCTCGCGCAGGAAGCGCTGCTTGACGTCTTCGCGATAGGCGAGCTCAGGCGGGAGGACCTTGATCGCGACCTCACGGCGCAGCTTGCGATCCGTGGCCCGATAGACGACCCCCATGCCCCCACGCCCCACCTCGCGACCTACCTCGTAGGCGTCGCTCAGGGCGGCGGTGACGCGTTCGCGGAGGACGTCGGACATTGAGGGGACGAGAAAGGGGCCGCGCCGCGGGAACTACGGGCGTCTGGCCCTACCGGCCCGGCGTCCGTCCAGTTTCGCCATTTCGTCCTTCACATACATGGCGGTGTCCACCTCGCGGGCGAGGCTGATGGCCTGCTCGGCGACGCTCGTGATGTGGTCGAAGGTCTGCGACCCGGCCTTCAGCCGGATGATGTCGAGCCGCATGTTCTGCAGGGCAATCGCACAGCTCTCGAGTTTCTCCCGCAGCGTCGTGGCCCGCGACCCGACGTCACCCCAGGCCCGGCGTTGCCGCTTGAGCATGGCGAGGCGGCGCACGCGGTCCTCGCTGGCGGCGACGTCGAGCGGGTTGGCCTCGGCCTCCAGGCGCGCGATCTCCGCCTCGACCTCCGCGCGCGGCACGTCCGGCTGGTGGCGCTCGAGGTCGGCGAGGCTGACCGCGAGGGCTTCCACCTTGCTGTAGAGCGCGGCCGCGCTCGCCGGCACGTCCTTGAGTTGCTGCTGTTCCCGCTTTGGCAGCGTCTGCATCAACCGGACGATGTCCTCCCGGTTGCGCTGCGATTCCTGGACGAGGGCCGCATGGGTGCCAAAGGCCGAGACCGGGGCCGCGGCCCCACCGGAGCGCGCGATCAGCGGACGCGCGATCGCTCCGCCCACGAGGGCCGCGTCGCGCTCGCGGCGGAGGCGCTCCCGCTCCCGGACCTCGTCCCGCTTGCGCGGATCCCACAAGGCGCGCACGCCGTCGGCCGACTCCGCCACCACATCGAAGAACATGCGATCGGAGGGCTCGCGGAGCACGTGCCGCCAGTCAAAGCCGTCGGTCCAGAGCTTGGCGTACTTCCATGCGATGAAGATGGTCCACAGCCCCCAGATCCCGACAAACCCCTCGACGATGCCGAAGACGTTGAGGATGATCGACGCCACGCCAAAGAAGGCCCACGGCCCGGCCGACTTGCGGAAGGCGGTGACGCGCGGATCGTCCCACTTGGCGACTTCCGCCGCCGAGACCGCACCCATGACATCCGGCGATCCCATGGCGACCGATGCCAGCGGCTGCGGCGCCGCGACGGGGCGCGCCTTGGGGGCCAGGGCGCGGGCTTGCGGGACGTTGCGCGCCTCGAGCGCGTTGGCCAGCGCGGTCGCACTCGCAAAGCGGTCCGCCGGGTCCTTCTCGAGCATGATCATGATCGCGCTCGCGAGGTCCGGCGACAGGCTGGGGCACCGATCGGTGATTGGCGGTGGGGCCTCGGAGAGGTGCTTGACGAGGAGGGCCGGCGTGCTGGACGCATTGAACGGCAGGTCCCCGGTCAGCATCTGGTAGCCAACGATGCCTAACGAATACAGGTCGCTGCGCCCATCGACCTCGCGCTCCCCCATCGACTGCTCCGGCGACATGTAGGCCGGCGTCCCGATCGCCGTCCCGGTCGCGGTGAGCCGGGCATCGGCGCCTTCCGTGATCGCGCGCGCGATCCCGAAGTCGGTGACCATCACGCGGCCATCGCGATCGATCAGGATGTTGTCCGGCTTGATGTCGCGGTGGACCACGCCGCGCTCATGGGCGTAGGCGAGCGCGCGGGCGGTGTCGACCAGGATCTTCCGGACCTCGTCCTCCCGCATGGCGCCTTCGCGGTGCAGCCGAACGGCCAGGTTCTCCCCGTCGACGTAGGCCATGACGAAGAAGACCAGTCCCTCGCGCTCATCGACCGAGAAGATCGGGACGATATTGGGATGGCCGAGCTGGGCCGCCGTCTCGGCCTCGCGCAGGAACCGGGACCGGATCTCCCCGCGAAACGCCAGCTCCGGCGGCAGCAGCTTGATGGCGACCGACCGCTTGAGGCGGCGGTCACGGGCGAGGTAGACAATCCCCATCCCGCCGCGACCGATCTCCCGGTCGACCTCGTACCCCTCCTGCAGCACGCGCTCAACGTGCGCCCGCAAGTCGGAGTCGGACGCCGGAATCAGGGGGTCGGGCACCAGATGGAGGTGTGGGAGAAACGCCAGCAGGCGCGTGCGAAGTGTATCACTGCCCGGGAGGCCGGGGTAGAGACATCCATGGGACCAAGCTGCCGTCCGAGCGACCGACCACGTGCGCGCCCAGGTCCCGGACTCGCTTTCGGCAGCTCTCCTACGTCAGTATGGCTGGCGAAAGTTGCAAAGCCGGTCAGGGTGGCGTAATTCAGGCGCGCAGCTCCTTGCGAGGGGAGAACCCATCGCGGTGGCCCGACCCGGATCGCCCGAACTCCAGACATTCTCATGACGCAACGGCAGACGCTTCCCGTCCTCCCACTCCGCGGCACGGTCATCCTCCCGGGAGTCACGAACCCCATCGCCGCCGGCCGGCCCGGCACCCTTCGCGCCATCGAAGCCGCGCTGAAGGGCGATCGACTGGTGTTCGCGGTCGCCCAGAAGGACAACACCGACGAACCGACCCCGGACATCCTGTATTCCATGGGGGTGCTGGCGCGCATCGGCCAGATCCAGCGCGGGCTCGGGGGCGTCCAGCTCCTGCTCCAGGGGGAACAGCGCGCCACCGCCCTCCAGTACAGCACCACCGAGGGCTACCTGACGGCTGTCGTGCTTCCCACCGAGGAGATGCGACCGCTGGATGAGAACGACGCGGCGTTCGAGGCGCTCCACAAGGAGACGCGGGAACGCGCCCAGGAGCTCGGCGAAAAGCGCGGGCTCCCCGAGGAGGTCGTGCACCAGGTGCTCGACTCGGTGGAGGATCCCGGCAAGTTCGCTGACCTCGTCGCCGGCTACATCGAGCTCCCCGTCCCCGAGAAGCAGGGACTCCTCGAGACCCTGAGCGTCGAGGAGCGGCTGCGCCGCGTCCTCGTGCATGTGCAGCGGCAGATCGGGATGCTCGAGGCGCAGGAAGAGATCAAGTCCCAGGTGCAGGAGGAACTGGGCGAGCGGCAGCGCGAGATGTTCCTGCGCGAGCAGCTCAAGGCCATCCAGAAGGAACTGGGCGACGACGACCAGTCGAAGGAAGTCTCGGAGTTGCGCGAGAAGCTGGCGAAGCTGGACCTCCCCAAGGAGGCCCGGACCGAGGTCGAGCGCGAGCTCGGCCGCCTGGAGCGCTCGGGACGCGAATCGATGGAGGCCCAGGTCATTCGCACGTACCTGGAGTGGATCGCTGAACTGCCGTGGGGCAAGCGATCGGACGACCAGCTCGACCTGAACAACGCGGGGACCGTGCTGGACGAGGATCACTACGGGCTCCAGGACGTCAAGGATCGGGTGCTCGAGTTCCTTGCCGTGCGGCAGCTGCGTGCCCGCCAGGTGGCGGAAGAGGTCACCAAGACCGGTGAGTTTCCCGCCGCGCGCTTGCGCGGCGCACGCGAGGACGCCACGCCCACGCTGCATCCGCACGAGGGAGAAGAGCGGATCACCGACGCCGCGGAGGCCAAGGCGCGTGCGATGGCCAAGGGGCCGATCCTGCTCTTCGCCGGACCGCCGGGTGTTGGCAAGACATCGATCGCGAAGTCCATCGCACGGTCCCTGGGACGGCAGTACGTGCGCGTCGCACTCGGCGGTGCCCGCGATGAAGCGGACATCCGCGGGCATCGGCGCACCTATGTCGGCGCGATGCCGGGCCGGATCATCCAGGGCATGAAGCAGGCGGGGACCAAGAATCCCGTGTTCCTCCTGGACGAGGTCGACAAGCTCGGCCAGTCGTTCCAGGGTGACCCGGCGTCGGCCCTGCTCGAGGTCCTGGACCCCGCACAGAACGACTCGTTCACCGATCACTACCTCGGTGTGCCGTTCGACCTGAGCGAGGTGTTGTTCATCGCGACGGCGAACTTCATCCAGAACATCCCGGGCCCGCTGCTCGACCGCATGGAGGTGGTGGAATTCAGCGGCTACACCGAGCGGGAGAAGGCCGAGATTGCCAAGAAGTACCTGATCCCGCGCCAGCTCGAGGAGTCGGGGCTCGGGGATCGTCACGTGACCTTCGCCGACGACGCGGTGATGTCGGTGGTGTCGCAGTACACGCGCGAGAGCGGCGTGCGCCAGCTCGAGCGCGAGATCGGGCGCGCGGCCCGCAAGGTGGCGCGCAAGATTGCGGCCGGCGACGAGAGCGACCTCGCCGACAGCGTGATCGACGCGGCGGAGGTGCGCGAGTTGCTCGGCCGACCCAAGGTGCACCCGGAGCGCGTCCAGGAGTCGCACCAGGTGGGGATGGCGACCGGCATGTACTACACGCCGCAGGGTGGCGACATCATGTTCGTGGAAGCCTCCATCCGCCGGGATGCCGCGACGCGTCCGGCAGACGAGGAGGGCCGACGGACCGGCCCGATGGCCTTGATCCTGACCGGCCAGCTCGGCGACGTGATGAAGGAGAGCGCCCGCGCCGCGTTGACCTATGCGACCAACAATGCGGCGGCGTTAGGCATCCCGGCCGACAAGCTCGCCGGGGCCTCGGAGGCGCACATCCACGTCCCGGCGGGGGCGATTCCCAAGGACGGCCCCTCGGCCGGCTTGGCGATCGCCACGGCCATCGTCTCGGAACTCTCGGGCATCCCGGTGCAACGCGACGTGGCCATGACGGGCGAGATCACGCTGCGTGGACGCGCGCTGCCGATCGGTGGGGTCAAGGAGAAGGTGCTCGGCGCCCACCGCGCCGGCATCACGACCATCATCATCCCGCGCCGCAATGAAGCCGACCTCGAGGACGTCCCGGCCGAAGTGCGTGCGCAGCTGACGTTCCACGCCGTGGACACGCTCTCCGAGGTGCTGGCCATCGCGCTCGTGAGTGAACCGCGCCCGGATGTGAAGGCGGCCTAACCCGCACACCGGCACGACAACGCGGGCCGTCCCTTCTCGGGGCGG
>JAEUJL010000232.1 GCA_016794835.1 Gemmatimonadota bacterium
GGCGCGCCGGGTGCCCTGATCCTCGTCCCGACCCGCGAGCTGGCCATGCAGGTGGCCGAGGCGGTGCACCGCTACGGGAAGGCGCTCGGGGTGTCGGCCCTGCCGATCTATGGCGGGGCGGCGATGGACGGCCAGCTGCGCGCGCTCAAGCGTGGGGTGGACGTGGTGGTGGCCACGCCGGGGCGCGCGCTGGACCACATCCAGCGCAAGTCGCTCAAGCTGTCGGCGTTAGGCACGGTGGTGCTGGACGAGGCCGACGAGATGATGGACATGGGTTTCGCCGAGGACCTCGAGGCGATCCTGTCGGCCACGCCGGCCGAGCGCCAGACCGTGCTCTTCTCGGCCACGATGGCGCCACGCATTGCGTCGTTGGCCTCGCGGTACCTGCGGGACGCGGCGCGGGTGACGATCGCGCATGCGCCGTCCACCATGGACCAGGCGCCGCGGGTCCGCCAGGAAGCCTACATCGTGGCCCGGGCGCACAAGGTGGCCGCGCTGAGTCGCGTGCTGGATGTGGAGCAGCCGGCGTCGGCGATGGTGTTCTGCCGCACGCGCACCGAGGTGGACGAACTCACCGAGGTGCTGGGGGCTCGCGGGTTGCGCGCCTCGTCACTGCACGGGGGCCACAACCAGCAGCAGCGCGACCGGGTGATGGCGGCGTTCCGCTCCAAGGCGACCGACCTCCTGATCGCCACCGACGTCGCCGCGCGCGGGCTGGACGTGAAGCACGTCAGCCACGTGATCAACTACGACGTGCCGGCGGCCGCCGAGAGCTATGTCCACCGCATCGGGCGCACGGGACGGGCGGGACGCGAGGGCGTCGCGATCACCTTTGCCGAGCCGCGTGAGCATCGCCAGCTGCGGATCATCGAGGCGGAGACGCGGCAGAAGATCGTCATCAAGTCCGTGCCCACCGTCGCCGACCTGCGCGCGCTGCGCATGGACGCGCTCCAGGCCAGCCTGCGCGAGGTGATCGTCGCGGGGAAGTTCGAGGGCTCGCGCCCCGTGGTGGAGCACCTGGCCGAGGAGTTCGACATCATGGACGTCGCGGCGGCCGCGGTGCAGATGATCGCCTCGCGCTACGGGGACGACACCGCCGAGGAGATCCCGGATCCCAAGGCGCCGAAGGCATCCAAGGTGCGCGCGAACGCGCCGGGGCCGCGCGAGCGGCTGTTCATTGGCGGGGGGCGCAAGCTCAAGATCCGCCCCGGGGACATCGTCGGGGCGATCGTCACGCACACCTCACTCGAGGCGCGTCAGCTCGGGTCGATCGTGATCCTGGACCGGCACTCGCTGATCGACGTGCCGGCCGATGCGGCCGATGGGGTCGTCGCGGCGCTGACGCGTGCCGGGATCAAGGGGAAGAAGCTGGCGGTCCGGCGCGACATCAAGAAGTAGCGCGCGGTGCGCGCTACTTTCCCTGAACGACCGGGTTGCGCAGGATGCCGACGCCCTCCAGCTCCACCTCGACGATGTCGCCCGGCTTCATCGCCTTGGTCTGCCCCGGCGTCCCGGAGTAGATGACGTCGCCCGGCATAAGGGTCACGTACTGCGAGATGTAGCTCACGATCTCGCTGACGTTGAAGATCAGGTCCTTCGTGCGCTGCGACTGCACGACCTCGCCGTTGAGTCGCGTCTGCAGCAGCAGGTCGTCATAGTTGAGCCCCGTGACGATCCACGGACCTAACGGTCCGAAGGTGTCGCTGGCCTTGGCCCGGAACCACTGCAGGTCCTTCTGCTGCCAGTCCCGCTCGCTCACGTCGTTGCCGACGGTGACGCCGAAGACGTAGCTCTTGGCGTCCTCCTTCGACACCTTGGACGCCTTCTTGCCAATCACCAGCACCATCTCTCCCTCGAAGTGCAGGTTCTTCGCATCCGGTGGGGAGACGATGTTCTCGCCGTGGGCGATGATCGACGTGGGATACTTGGCAAAGAGCCCGGGATAAGCGGCCGCGGGGCGCTCGCCGAGGTGGGATTTGTAGTTGAGCCCCACGGCAATGACCTTCACCGGGTCGATCGGTGGCAGGAGCTTCACCGCGGACAGCTTGACACTGCGACCGGTCGGGCGCGGGTTGTTGAACAGGTCGCCACGCAGCTCGCGGATATTCTCGCCATCGATGCTGCCCAGCGTTGGTTGCCCGTTGTTCAGGTAGCGGACGTAGCGGACCGTCTGGGCGGGAAGGGCGGTCGCGACCGCGACGAGGGCAAGGAGGCTGAGGGCGCGCATGGCAGTCCGGTGCGGGAGCAGGAAATGCTACCCGCCGGACGCGATCCCGGAAGGCAGGTCAGCGCGGCTGCTTGCGATACAACCAGGCGCAGAGCGCGGCCGCGGGGAGCTCGAAGGCGAGCAACTTCCACATGAAGGGATCGAGCGGGCCGTCGAGGGCGAGTCCCGCGAGGCGCGTGAGGCCGAAGCCGCCGAGGGCGAGGGCGGCCGCGAACAGTCCCGGTGCGTGCCAGGCGGGGCGATGGGCACAGGCAGCGAGGAAGAGGCC
>JAEUJL010000265.1 GCA_016794835.1 Gemmatimonadota bacterium
GGGCGCTTGAGCCACCTACAACTGCGCGTGGTCGGGAGCGAGCGCCAGGTCGTCACCGATTTTGCCGTGCTGCTGACCGTGAAGACGATGCACTTCCTGTACGAGCAGGGGCGACGCGACTGGATCGCGCTCTGAGATGGCCCCGCGACGCCTGAAGGTCCTGCTCCTCACCGATCCGCGGAACCTCCCGCCGGACGACATCGCCACGCTGCCCCCCGAGGAGGCTGCCCGCTACCGCACGGAGTGGGACGTGATCCGCACGCTGCGCCAGATCGGGCACGACGTGCGCCCGCTCGGGGTCTACGATGAGTTGCGCCCGATCCGGCAGGCGATCGACGACTTCGCGCCGGACATCGTCTTCAACCTCCTGGAAGACTTCGCGTCCAATACGCTGCATGGCTACAACGTCGCCGCGTTCCTGGAGTTGCTCCGTGTCCCGTACACCGGGTGCAATCCCCGCGGCTTGTTCGTCTCGGGCGAGAAGTCGCTGGCGAAAAAGGTGCTGATCTACCATCGCATCCGGGTGCCGGCCTTCCACGTCTTTCCGTTGGGCCGCAAGGTGCGGCGGCCGCGGGCGCTCGCCTTTCCGCTCATCGTCAAGAGCCTGACCGAGCATTCATCGCTCGGCATCTCCCAGGCGTCGCTCGTGCACACGGACGAGGACCTCGCCGAGCGGGTGGCCTTTGTGCATCGGCGTATCGGCACCGATGCCCTGGTGGAGCAATTCATCACGGGGCGCGAGCTGTACGTGGGCGTGCTGGGGAACGACCGGCTGATCGCATTCCCGCCGCGAGAGCTGGTCTTCGAGAAGGCGTCGCCGGAGATGCCCGTCATCGCCACGGCGCGGGCGAAGCACAACCTGGAGTACCAGCAGCGCTACGGGATCGAGCAGCGTGGCGCCGATGCCCTCCCCGCCGAGGTGGCGGCGACGATCGGGCACTTGAGCAAGCGCATCTACCGCACCCTCGGGCTCACCGGCTACGCACGGTTGGACTATCGCCTCAGCCCGGACGGTCACCTGTGGTTCCTGGAGGCGAATCCCAACCCGGACCTGACCGAGGGGGAGGAATTCGCCTCGGCCGCGCGCGCGTGGGGGCTCGAGTATCCCGAGCTGCTCGGCCGCATCCTGGGGCTCGGCCTGCGCGCCACCGACGGGGGTGACTGAGTCGCATGCTGGAGGCGCTGTGGGCCTATATCACCCTGGGCGTCTCCGTTGCTGTGACGCAGGAGCTGGGGGCGCTGGTGGGCGGGTTCGCCGCCGAGCAGGGCCACTTGCGGCTGGTGCCGGTGGTCCTGGTGAGCGCGGTCGCCGTCTTTGTGGAGTCGCTCCTGCTGTATGGCGTGGGGCGCTGGCGCGCGGCCTGGGTGCGGCTGCGGCTCCGGCGATCGCCACCGGTGGTGCGCAAGCTGCTTACCGCGATGCGGTGGAACCCCTGGCGGAGCACCGTCATTTCACGTTTTGCCTTTGGCGCGCGCATCGCGCTACCGATGGCCTGCGGGGCGGCGCGGGTGCCGCCGTGGATCTTCGCGACCGGGATGGCGGTGGCCTCGCTGGCCTGGGCCGTGGTGTTTGTCGGGCTCGGCTGGGTCTTTGGGCAGGGTGCCGTCCTCGTGGTGGGTGAGGTCCGCCGCTTCGAGGGGCCCATCGCGGCGGTCCTGGTCGCCGCCGTCGTGGTGGCCTTCGTGGTGCTCAAGCGCCGGCAGCGCCGGGCCATCGCTCAAGACGCCGGGTCGCCCCCGCCGCCCTGAACGGCCGGCGCCGTGGACGGCCCGAGCACGATCAGGGCAACCCCGGCGACAATGACCGCGGCAGCGGCCATCACGCGCGCGGTCAGTGGTTCCCCGCCCACGGCGGCCCCGATGCCCACGGCGACCACCGGGTTCACGAAGGCGTAGGTCGAGGCGCGGGCCGGCGTCGCATGCTGCAACAGGTACACATACGCGGTGAAGCCGCCTAACGAGGCGAACACCACGAGGAACCAGAAGCCGAGCCAGGACCGCAGCGTGATGGCGGCGACGTCCACCGTGGAGAAGCCGCCCACGAGGCCGGTCAGGACCAGCAGCGACGCGCCACCGCCCACCATCTGCATGCCACTGACCAGCTGGGACGACGCGGGGCGCGGGCCCTGCCGGCCGCGCAGGGAGCCCCAGGCCCACAGGAAGGTCCCGAAGACCACGGCGGCGGCCGCCAGCGGGTCGATGGCGTCGCTCCCCAGCAGTTGTCGCGGGCCGACGAGGAGCATGATGCCGATGAGCCCCAGGCCGATCCCGGGGATCACCCCCCGCGCCGGCCGGTGCGATCGGTCGTGCCACCATTCCATCGCCAGCATCCACGCGGGGGTCATCGCCACGAGCAGCGCGGCCACCCCGGAGGGGATGCGCTTCACGGCGAAGGCCACCGCGGCGTTCGATCCCATCAGCGCCATCCCGACCAAGGTCGCCGCGCGCCACTCGGCGCGCGTCGGGCGCGCGGGCGATCGGGCGAAGGTGAACGCCACGAGGGCGAGCCCCGCGAGCAGGTAGCGGACCCCCGCCATCGGCAGGGGCGGCATCGTCTCGACCGCGACCTTCATCCCCATGTACGACGAACCCCAGACGAAGTACACGGTGGCGTAGGCCAGCAGGAGCCGTCCGCGGGGCTCCGTCACTGCCATCGAAAGAGCCGGAGTGCGAGGCCAAAGCTCACCACCAGCCAGGCCGCGAGGATGGCGAGTTCACCGCTCACCCCGGCGACCCCGGCGCCTTGCAGCATGTTGAGCCGGAGGGCGTCGACCACCGCGGTGAGCGGGAGGGCCTGCACCACCGGCTGGACGAGGTCGGGGAATCGCGTCGCGGCGAAGAACACGCCGGAGCCCACCCACATGGGCACCATCACCAGGTTCATCAGCCCGCTGGCCCCTTCCACCGTCCGCGCGCGTGCGGCAATGAGGAGCCCCAGTCCGCCAAACGACAGTGTGCCTGCGAGCACCACGAGCGCAAAGACCGGGAGTGGGCCGCGGAGGGGAACGCCAAAGGCGAAGTGCCCGAAGGCCACGATCGCGACGACCTCGATGACCATCAGCCCCAGGCGCATGAGCAGGAACGACGCCAGGAAGTGCGTGCG
>JAEUJL010000275.1 GCA_016794835.1 Gemmatimonadota bacterium
CGCTCAATTCCCAGGAGAACGCGCGCAAGATGAAGGCCTCCAACTAGCCGGGGGCGAGCCGTGAGCGACCAGACCCTCCTCGAGGTCCTGCGCGAGCCCGTCCTGGCCGAGACGCGGGCGAACCTGGCCCGGTCGCGCGCCCGACTGCTGCCGCAGTTCCGCACGCCGCAGCAGATGCTCGGGCGCCAGGGGAACGGGTGCGGCGCGACCATCGGCGCGATGCCGCGATGCGACTTTGCGTGCCGCGGCTGTTACCTGGGGGATGAGGCCAACCGGATCCCGGCGGCGAGCGTGGAGGAAGTCAAGGCACAGATGCGGGCCCTGCGGCCGCTGCTCGGGAACGCGGGGAACCTGCAGCTGACCGATGGCGAGGTGACGCTGCGACCGGTGGGGGAGATCATTGAGCTGTTGCAGTACGCCTCCTCCCTGGGGCTGGTCCCGATGCTGATGACGCACGGCGACTCGTTCCGTCGGCAGCCGGGGCTGCTGGAGCGCCTGGTGCGCGAGGGCGGGCTGCGCGAGGTCAGCATCCATGTCGACACCACGCAGCGCGGTCGCCGCGGCGATCGCTGGCGTGCGGCGCGCACGGAGGCAGAGCTCAACCCGCTCCGCGATGAGTTCGCCGCCATGCTGCGTGCGGCGGCGCGCACCACCGGGATGCCGATCCGCGGGGCGACGACGATGACGGTCACGCGGGAGAACCTCGCCGGGGTGCCCGACGTGATGCGGTGGTTGCTGCGCAATGCCGACGTGTTTCGCCTGGTATCCTTCCAGCCCATCGCCCAGGTGGGCCGGACGGAGGATGGGTTGGGCGGCGGGGTCACCGTGGATGAGTTGTGGGAGGGGATCGCCCGCGGGCTCGGGTCCACCGACCTGGCGCGCGCGCACCAGTGGCTGGGGCATCCCGGCTGCAATCGGTTTGTCCATGGCGTGGTCGCGACGCACGCAAGCCGCGGCGCCCGGTACCTGCCGGTGCGGGTGGAGGGCGATGGCGACGGCCCGCGGGTCGTCGACGAGTTCCTCGACCGGTTTGGTGGCGTCACGTTCCGGCGCGACGGCGGCGTGCGGCGCTGGCTCCGGGCCCTGGCCCTGGCGCTACACGGGCCGCGAGCCACCCTGGGCAACGTGCCCGCGTTTGTCCGCTACTGGCTCCGACGCCTCGATCCCGGCCATCCGTGGCGCGCGGCGAGCGACCTGCTCCGTGGCCGGATGCAGCTGCAATCCCTGGTCGTGGTGAGCCACCACTTCATGAGCCCCGAGGAGTTGGCGACCCCGACGGGGGAAGAGCGCCTGGCGCACTGCGTCTTTCATGTGCACACGCGCGGCGAGACGATGAGCATGTGCGAGGCGAACGCACGAGGCGGCCGGACGCGGTACTACGAGGCCCTGCGCAACGCGGAACGTCCCGAGCACGCGCTGGCGCCATAGGCGCGTCGCGCCACGGGCCCGCGACGCGCCGGTCCTGACGCACTACGGTTCCGTGCTGACGAGGGCGTCCCAGGTGGATCGTGCGATGTCCTGGATCAGCGCGCGCGCCACCGCTTGATCGGGGATGCCGCGTGTCAGCACGACGAGGATGAACGGGGGCCGGCCACCAGGAGGGAAGATGATGGCCGCGTCATGCAGCACCCCGGTGATCCAGCCGGTCTTGTGGGCCACGCGCGTGCCCCCGGGCAATCCGGCCGGAATCTCCGCGCTGAATTCCTGCCGCTCGAGGATCTCCAGCATGGTGCGCGTCCCCTCGGGGGAGGCGGCCCGGTCGGAGACGATCGCCTCGAGGAGCACCCCCAGGTCACGGGCGCTGGTGCGGTTGATGATGCCGGCCTCGAACGCCTTGGTGTCCTCCACCCCCCGGGCGACCACCATGGTGGTCGCGCCTAACGCGCGGGCCGTGGCCTGTGCGCGCTCCGCGCCCAGGATGCCAACCAGGGCATTGGTGGCCAGGTTGCTGCTCCGCGTGATCATCCGCTCGACGAGCTCACGGAGCGGCACGTCCTGCCCAACCCGCGCGTACAGGGTGCTGTCCGAGTCGTCCCCGGGGTCCAGGGTGAACGGGGAACCGTCCACGACCGACGCAAAGCGGTTCTCCAGCCGCAGGGTGGCGTTCGTGTCGATCTTGCCGGCCTCCACCGCGCGAACGTACTCGACCAGCAGCGGGAGCTTCATCGTCGAGGCGGCGTGGAACAGCGAATCCCCGCGATGCTCCAGCGTGGCGTCGTCAGCGAGGTCGCGCAGGTAGACCCCGACCACCGCCCCCGGTACCCGGGCCTCCCGCTCGGCGATGGCCTCACGCAGGCCGGCGAATCGGTCCGCGCGCGCGCAGGCGCCCAGGGCCATGAGACAGGTAAACAAGGCACGCATGACGGCAATATCGGGGGGGGCGGCCCATCCGGTCAGGGGCAGACGTTGCCGCCGCCCTCCTCGGTCGTGTGTAGGGGAGACAGGAGCGACCGATCACGATGCAGGAATTCTCCGGGGCCGAGACCGCCAGGGCCCTCGCGCTGGCCATGCAGGACACCTCCGCGGT
This sequence comes from Gemmatimonadota bacterium, assembly GCA_016794835.1. Classification (GTDB taxonomy): domain Bacteria; phylum Gemmatimonadota; class Gemmatimonadetes; order Gemmatimonadales; family Gemmatimonadaceae; genus RBC101. The sequence goes on from JAEUJL010000275.1 coordinate 2,528, forward strand.
CGACGAGCCGCGGCGGAGCCGGCTGCGTTTCACCGGGCTGCATTTCGAGCGCACGCCGAGTGCCCGGTGTACGGCCGTCGTGGAGCTGGAATGGACGCCTGGCGACGTGATCCGAGGCCAGGCCGACGGCATCGCCTCCCCGCTCGGCGACCTCCGGGTGGTCGCTGAAGCGACGCTCCGTGCCATCGAGGCCTTCACGAAGGGCGCGGTCGCACTGGAGTTGATCGGGGTCAAGACCATGCGGGCCTTTGACGCGAACGTCGTCATGGTGAGCGTCCTCGCGCGAGGGACGGACGGCGAACGACGCCTCCTGGGGTGTCACCTGTCGGACGACAACCTCTCCCGCAGCACCGTGATTGCGACGCTCCAGGCGACCAATCGCGCCCTCGGCAACTCGATCGCCACGCGCTGATCGCCGACGCTCGTCAGGCAGGCGGTTCCCTTCGGTGGGAACCTCGGTGCAGATTGCGGGTTCAGGACAGAGCCTCAACCGGATTCCTGCGGATGATGATGCGACGACGTCGAGTCGTGCACATGGCGGCGGTGCTCGGGGTTGTGGCGTGTGGCCGACCGCTGAGCCCGGCGGTAACGCCTGCGCCGACTCCCGTGGTCGCGGCGGCACGTGCGGAAGAGCTCGCTCCGCAGGCCAGTCCCGGCGCGCCGGCGACGTTGCAGGAATCAACCGCCGTCCCATCGGTGGTGATCCCGGATTCGCTGTCCAGTTCGCTGGCGCGTTCGATCGCGGACGTTGGGGCGGCGTTGGGTGTTCCGCTCGCGGCGCTCGCCGAGGCGGTGCCCGCGCGGTCGGCCGAGTCGGATGAGGTGTCCTGGGACCTGGACGTGCTCTCGTATGCAACGCACGAACAGGTGGCCCGCTATGTGACGCTGTTCAGCGGGCGGGCGCGGGATCGCATCCAATCGCGCCTGACGCGCGGGAAGGCGTACGAGCCGATGATCCGCGAGAAGTTCCGCGCGGGGGGCATTCCGGAAGACCTCTATTACCTCGCGCTGGTCGAGAGCGGGTTTGATCCGCATGCCTACTCTCGCGCCGCGGCCGTGGGGATGTGGCAGTTCATGAGTTCCACGGCGCGCGGGGTCGGGCTGCGCGTCGACCATTGGGTGGACGAACGCCGCGATCCGGTCCGCGCGACGGACGCCGCCGCGAAGTTCCTGAACCTCCTCTACCAGCAGTTTGGGTCGTATTACCTGGCCGCGGCGGCGTACAACGGCGGCCCGGGGCGCGTCTCACGCGGCCTCGCCAAGTTCCAGGACGAGCTGGAGGAAGTGGCCGGCGATGACCGGTTCTTCGCGCTCGCGCAGCAGTCGTACCTGCGCCCGGAGACCCGGAACTATGTCCCGCAGCTCATCGCGGCCGCGTTGATCGGGAAGGAGCCGGCACGATACGGTTTGGCCGTGGCGGACTCTGTCACGCCGTTCGCCTATGACTCGGTGCAGGTTCCCGCCCTGACGTCACTTGGCCTCGCGGCCCAGTTGATCGGTCGCCCGGTGGCCGAGGTGCGCGACCTCAATTCCCACTTGCTGCGGGGGGTCACCCCGCCCAGCGGCAACGACCAGTTGCGACTGCCGCCGGGCACGCGTGAGTTGTTCACCGCAGCGTGGGATACACTCCCCGTCGAGCAGCGCCGTGCCTTCATCACGGTGCGGGCGAAGAAGGGCCAGACCCTCGCGACCCTCGCGCGCGCACACGGCGTGGATGCGCGCCGCCTGGCGTGGTATAACCCGGGGGTGGTCGCGTCGCGGCGGCTCGCGGCAGGTCGCGAACTCCTGGTCCCGGCCCCCCACGTGATCGCGGCATCGCGGGATGTCCCCAATCCCTCGATCGAGCGGTATGGGAGCGCGCCCGCTGGATCCAGCCGGGTCGTCCACGTCGTCAGGCGCGGCGAGTCCCTCGGCTTGATCGCCCGGCGCTATCGGACCACGGTGGCGGGGTTGCAGCGCGCCAATGGCCTCAAGCGAACAGTGGTCTACCCGGGTCAGACCATCATCATCCGGGCGGCGGGGAGCAGTGGGAAGGCGGCCGTCGCTCGAAAGGCGCCAGCGAAGGCCAGCAAGAAAGTCGCGACGCGCACCAACACCAAGAAGGCCGCGCCCGCCCGCGCGCGGCGCTGACTCAGTCCAGGGTGCCGCGCCCGCGGTAGCCCTTGAGCACGATGCGGTCGTAGCCGTTGGACGCGTCGAGCGAGAGTTCCTGGGCCACTTCGACCGCCGCCGGACCCCGATTGTAGGCGAGGAGGGCCATCTGGATGTCGCCCTTCTGCCATTGGATCAGGCGACGCAGGTAGCGGAAGCCGATCCGAAGGTTCGTCTCGCGGTGGTACAGCTGCTCACGCGTGATCCCGGGCTCGAACTCGCGGGCCGTCGCCAGCATGAGCTGGGTCAGGCCCGCCGCCCCCACGGGCGAGGTCGCCCGCTCGCGAAAGGCGCTCTCGAGGCGAACCACGGGGAAGGCGAGTTCGGGGTCGAGTCGCTCGGCGATCGCCGCATCGTAGATCGCGCGCGCCAGGTCGGGGGTGATGCGGTACCGGCGGGCATAGCCGAACACCCGGTTCCAGCGCTCGAGCCTGGCCGAGGCGTGGCTGAGGTCATTGCGGACGGCCCCCACCTCCTTGCCCAGGGCCGCGACAGCCGAGTCGTTCGCGGTCGGATGGAGGGCGTCCGCGACGGTCACGGCACCCGCCTCGACCGGCGTCCACGAGTAGCCCGCCAGCCCAGCCGCGGTCATCAGGGCGGCGAGCATCAGCCCGCCCCGGATGCGCCGGCGGCGGCGCTCGTGGTCACTGTGGTGGACGTAGGTGCCGCTCAGATCCTTCATCAAGCTCCTCGTCAGTCGGCTGGTGCGCCGGGTCAGGGGTTACGGACCCAGTCGCCGCTCTTGCCGCCCCGCTTCTCGCGGAGGGAAATCTCGCCGATCACCATCCCCTTATCCACCCCTTTGGCCATGTCATAAAGTGTGACAAGGCTCACACTTACGGCAATTATTGCCTCCATCTCCACCCCGGTCTGGGCGGTGGTACGGGCGGTACAGGAGACCCGGAAGCCCGGGAGGGCCTCGTCCGGGGTGAAGTCGACCGAGACGTCGCTGAGCGGCACCTGGTGGCAGAGGGGCACCAGGTCGGCGGTGCGCTTGGCCGCCAGGATCCCGGCCACCCGGGCCACCCCAAGTACGTCACCTTTGGCGATCTGGTTGTCCAGGATGGCCTTCAGGGTCTCGGGCCGCATCGTGATCTGGCCGCCCGCGACGGCGACGCGCTCGGTGGCGGGCTTGTGCCCGATGTCTACCATGCGGGCCCGTCCGGCCGCGTCAACATGCGTGAGGTCGGTCATGCGTGGCTTGGAGTAACGGGGTAGCCGCGTGGCGGGCTTGGTGCGTCGCCCAACGTGGCGGACGAAGCCCTCGATGGCGGCGGTGCCAAAGGCGCCCGCGCGCGCAGAAGGCTCATAACGGACCAGGACGATTTCCCGGTCATCTCCCAGTCGAACTCGAGCCGCTGTGGGCTCCAACTTGCGCGCGTGCATACGGTCCCCTCCCCGAAGACGAACCCCACCTTCGCATCCAAGGGTAGGGATTTCGGGCGGCCCTGTGCACTGTGGAGAACCCCAGTCACGCGAGCGGAGATCCGAGGCTGCGTTGGCACGCGGTCAGCAGCTCGGAGGTGATGAGCGTCGGGTTGACGTTCCCCTGGGCGAGGATCTTGGCGTCTTCCACCCGTTCGATGCAGTGGCCGAGGCCACGTGCGGTTCGCTCGTCGCCACGCTGGACCGCCGCGCGCATGACGGCACGCAACTCCATCGCCACCGCCTCCAGCACGTCCGTGAAGGCACCCCGCGCCCCGGCACTCCCCTGGGCCAGGGCGACCCGGGTCGTACGCTCGACGCCGTTGGTGGAGAGCGCGGCGACCAGCCGACGTGCGGCTTCTGCGGCGGTGGAGGTGGCGCCGGTGCTCAGGAGTCGCCCGGGAGCTCCCGCAGCGACCTCCACCCACTGCGCGCGGCCCCCGGCGAGGGCCCGTTCCTTCAGCGCATCCGCCACGGCGGGTTCGCCCAGCCAGCCATCCACCTCGGCGTCGGTGAGGCGCGACACGCGGGCGCCAACGACGCGCGACCTGATGGTCGGGAGGAGCGCACCGGGGGCGGACGATGTGAGGAGGATCCAGGTATTCGCGGGCGGTTCTTCAAGCAGCTTAAGGAACGCATTGGCCGCCTGGTCTGCCCCTTCCTGGGAGACCATCCGTTCGGCGTCGCCGACGATGATGACCTTGCGGCGCGCCATGGCCGGGGTGACGGAGGCCGCGCGCACGACCATCCGGATCGTCGGCACATAGATCCCCTCGTTTCCCGGCGGGGCGGTGTAGAGCCCGGCCGCCTCGACGCGTTCGCGAATGGCGTCGGCGAGATCCTGCCGGACCTCATCGGGGGATGCGTCGGAGTCCTTGAGGCGCGGTCGCGGAAAGACCCAGGTGAGGTCGGGATGGGTCAGCTCGCGCGCGTAGCGGCAGTGGACGCAGGTGTCGCACGCGGGCGCCCCGGATTCGCACAACAGCGACTGGGCGAGCCAGAGCGCGAGCCGTTGCTTGCCGATGCCGGATTCCCCGTGGAGGAGGAGGCTCTGGGGGAGGGTCCTGTCGCGCAGGGCCCGTGCGAACCTCGTGGTCAGGTTGCGATGGCCGTGGAGCGCGACGATGGGCATGCGGGAAGATACTCAGGGCACGAGGGGGGGCGCGGAGGCCGGGGCGTGGCGATGGGTGGTGCCCTGTTCGTAGGCGAAGGCCAGGCGGTAGAGGGTGCCCTCACTCCATGGCCGCCCCAGCAGCTGCAATCCCGCCGGCAATCCCCCGCGCGTATGGCCCATGGGGACGGTGATGGCGGGAAAACCGGTCGACGGCGAGAACAGCTGGGAGTTGTCGCCGGCGGGCGTATTGAGGTCGCCGATCTTTCGCGGCGGGTTGCTCCACGTCGGGTAGGCGAGGGCATCGAGGCGCAGGGCGTCCATCCGTTGCAGCACCAGGGTGCGGAGTGCCGCGCGATAGGCCTCGCGGCTGCGGCAGCCGAGGGTGGTGTCCGGGGCGGTGGTTGCGGCGCGGGCGGCCTCGAGGCGTCCCTGCACACTGGGGTGGAAGCGACCGGAGCGGATGACCTCCTCCACGGTCTTCACCGCGGGATTGGAGGCCGCGACACTCGCCAGGTAGGTCTCGAGGTCGTGGCGAAAGGGCGCGCAGCCGCCGCCCGTCTGGAGGCGGCGGATCGAGTCGAGGCCGGGGATGATGACGGTGTCGAGGACCGTCGCGCCTAACGCGCGTGCATCCGCCATGGCGCGGTCGAAGACCCTGGCCACCTCGGGGTCGAGGGATGGGGTCTCGTACGCCACGCGCAGGACGCCGATCCGTGCTGCGCGCAGGCCGTCGCGGGAAAGGGAATCGGCGTAGCGTGGGATGGCCCGCCCACGGGCCGCGGCGGTGACCGGGTCCAACGGATCCTCGCCCACGAGTACCTGGAAGACGGCGGCGTTGTCCGCGACCGTGCGCGTCATGGGGCCGGCGATGTCCTGCGAGAGGAAAAGCGGGACGACCCCCGTGCGACTGGTCAGCCCCATGGTGGAGCGCATGCCGACGAGGGACTGGTGGGCGGAGGGGCCGCGGATGGAGTTCCCCGTGTCGGTCCCGAGGCCGACGGCCCCGAAGTTGGCCGCCACGCTTGCCGCGGTGCCGCCGGACGATCCGGCGGTGACGCGATCGAGGGCGTAGGGGTTGCGGGTGTATCCGGGGAGTATTGAGCTGACGGTCTCGACCGGGGAGAAGGCCCACTCCGCCATGTTGGACTTGGCGATGACGATGCCGCCGGCCTCGCGGAGCTTGCGCACGAGGGTCGCATCGCGGTTGGGGCGCCAGTCCTTCAGGGCGAGCGACCCCGCGCTGGTGGGCAGGTCGTATGTCTCGAAGTTGTCCTTCACGATGGTCGGGATGCAGTGCAGGGGACCGGTGAGCCCCTCGCGTGCCATCCGCCGGTCCAGCGAGTCCGCGGTGGCGAGCGCCTGCGGGTGGACATGCACGATGGCGTTGATCATCGGGCCGTTCTTGTCGTAGGCGTCGATCCGGCGCAGGTAGGCCGCGACGAGCTGCCGGCAGCTCAACACACCGCGTCGCATGGCGCCGTGGATGTCGGCAATGGTGGCCTCCTCCAGGACGAACGGCGCCGATCCCTGGGCGGCGACGGGGGCGGACAGGAGGGCCAGCAGGACAAGGGCGCGACGGGTCATGGGGATGAATCGACGGGGGTGGGTCGCAGGGCGTCGGCCGCGGCGTTGACGGATGCCACGGCGCACAGGATGAGGAGGCCGGGGAGGACGGCCAACCATGGATAGCTGGAGAGGGTGCCCTGGGCGCCGGCCAGCATGTTGCCCCACGAGGGGGTGGGTGGCTGGATGCCGATGCCCAGGAAGGACAGTGCCGCCTCGGTGAGGATGGCGGTGGCCACACCGAGGGTGGAGGTCACGAGGAGCAGCGGGACGACCTGGGGCCGGACATGGTGCCAGAGGATGCGCCACGACGTCGCCCCGAGCGCGGACGCTGCCTCGATGTAGGGCTCCCGCCGCACGCGGGCGACTTCGCCCCGCACGACGCGCGCCGTGGGCATCCACGTGGTGAGGCCGATGGCGAGGACGACACTCGGGATCCCGGGGCCGGCGAACGCCAGGAGGCAGATGGCGATGAACAACCCGGGGACGGCGAGGGCGGCGTCGACCCCGCGCATCAGGACGGCTTCGACGCGACCGCCGCGGAATCCCGCGATCCCGCCGATGAGGCTGCCCAGGGTGACGGCCGTGGCCATCGCGAGGAGCGCGACGACCAGTGTCACTCGGCCGCCGCCGAGCAGGCGGCTCAGGACGTCCCGCCCGGTCTCGTCGGTGCCTAACGGGTGGGCCGGGCTCAGCCCGGCGCCGATGTTCGTGAGGTCGATCGCGTTCGGGTTCGCGGGCCAGAGCCACGGGCCGATGGTGACCACCGCCGTCATGACGACGAGACCGAGCAGCCCGCGAGGGACGACGCGCGCCGTCATGCGCGACGGAGCCGCGGGTCCGCGGCGAGTTGGCCAAGGTCGCTCAACACCCCGGCCAGGACGACGCCGAGGGTGACGACCAGGGTGACCCCCATGACCAGCGGGTAATCGCGGGCGAGCGCCGCCTCGACCCCGAGGCGCCCCATCCCCGGCCATGAGAAGACGGTCTCCGTGATGGCGGCCCCGCCCACGAGGCGGGGCAGCTGCACGCTCAGCACGCTGCACAACGTCACGAGGGCGTGGCGTGCGGCGTGTCGCCACAGGAGTCGACGGCGTGGGACGCCACGCGCCCGCGCCACGCGCCACCAGTTGGCGTCGCGCCCCTCGCGCACGGCGGCGCGGGTGTAGCGGAACAACTCCGACGCGCTGGCGAGGGCGAGGGTCGATGCCGGCAGGATGAGGTGACGCGCGCGGTCGACCAGGCCGCCGCCGTCCACGTCCGCCGTGATGCCGCCCGCCGGGAGCCACTGCAGGCGCACGGCGAAGACCAGGATCAGCATGATCCCCAGCCAGAAGACGGGGACGGCGATCCCGGCGACGCTGGCCCGCAGGGCCCACCGGTCGAGCGTGCCACCCGGCGCGGCGCCGGCGGCGATCCCTGTGGGCACGCCGATGAGGCAGGCCAGGAGGAGGGCGGCGCCGGCCAGCACCAGGGTGTTGGGGACGCGGTCGGCGATGGCCTGCGCGGTGGGCGCGGCGTACAGGAACGAGGTGCCGAGGTCCCCGCGGGCGGCGCGCGTGATCCACCGGGTGAACTGCACGGGCAACGGGGCGTCGAGCCCCAGCTGCTCCACGATGGCCGCGCGCTCTGCAGCGCTCAGTTTGGGGTCGGCGAGCACCGACGGGCCACCGGGGGCCAGGTGCATGATGGCGAACGTCGTCACGCTCACCATCCCCAGGACGAGGATCGCGTGCAACGCGCGCGACAGGAGGAACCGGGTCACGTCCCCGGGCCGAGGGACAGCGCCTCGCTATGCCGCAGCGCGTCCCGGATGCCGAGCGCCGGCAGGCCACGGAGGCGGGTGGTGGCCGCCTGGATCTCGCGCGGATAGAACAGGACCAGCACCGGCGGGTCGTCGCGCTCCACACGCTGGAAGGCGCGGTAGATCTCGCGGCGGGTGGCCACGTCGGACGTGCGGCGGCCAGCGAGCAGCAGGGAGTCCGCGGTGCGATTGCGCCAGCGCACGTGGTTGTTGTCCTGGTCGCTCGCATAGAACGCGAACTGGTCGGGGTCGGGTGGCGTGGTCCACCAGATCAGGATGGCCTCGTAGTTCCCCGGGAGCACGCGATCCCGCACCAGCGCCGCAAACTCCATTGTGCGCAACCGGACCGTCATGCCGATGCGCTCGAGATCCTGCTGGACAGCCAGTGCGGCCTGCTCCCTGGTGGGGTTCCCCTTGTCGACGAGCAGGTCGAAGGCAAACTCGCGACCCGCGGCATTCCGGAGCTTGCCATCGGCGTCCCGGTGCCATCCCGCGGCGGCCAGCAGGGCCTGGGCACTATCGGGCGCAAACGGGACGGGGTGCAGCGTGGTGTCATGGTAGGTGCGCAACGCGATCGGGATCGTGCCGGTCGGGAGGTCGGCGTATCCCTTGAGCACCCCTGCCACGATCGCCTCGCGGTTCACCGCATAGGCCATCGCCCGCCGCACCGCGGGCGGCGAGAACAAGTGGGACATGGTGTTGAACCCGACGTACCAATGCTGCACGACGGGGACCTGGCGGATCGCGATCCCCGGCTGGTGTTGCACGCTTCCCAGGTTGGCCGGCTCGATCGTGACCAGGTCGAGCTCCCCGGCGCGCAGCTGCGCCACCTGCGCATTGATGTCGGGGACGACCTTGAAGATGAGGCGGTCGAGCCCGGGCGGCGCGCCATACCAGTGCGGATTGCGCTCGAGGACCACCGTGGCCCCCGGCGTCACCTGGGCGAGGCGGAACGGCCCCGTGCCGATCGGTGTCGTGCGGTTGAAGGCGGTCGCATCACTGAGGCGCTGGCCGCGGAGCAGGTGCTCGGGCAGGATCCCCGCGTTGTAGCCGAGGAGCGTGAGCAGGGGCGCGAAGGGGGCGGTGAGGCGAAAGCGAACGGTCAGCGAATCGACGATGTCGACGCCGTCGACGGCGGCAAAGTCCGACCGGAGGCGCGTGCCTGACGAGAGGTCGAGGATCTGGTCGAAGGTGAACTTGACGTCCCGTGCGGTGAAGGGCGCACCGTCGTGCCAGCGGACGCCGGGCCGCAGGTGAAAGGTCCAGCTGAGCCCGTCCGGCGCGGCCTCCCATGCGGTGGCCAGGTCGGGGGTGGGCTGCAACGCGGTGTCGGGGCGCACGAGCGCCGAGAAGATCACCTTGTTGACCATGACCGACCCCAGGTCCGGCGCGATGACCGGGTTGAAGATCGGGTCATTGATGATCGGGAGGCGCAGCGTCCCCGCGACCCCACTCGGCGCCGGGTCGCAACTGCCCAGCGCTACAAGCACGCCTAACGACGCGCGGCGCAGCACGCGGGTCATGCCATGGCCCGTTCGACGGTGCGCCGGGCGTCGCGCAGGGCAGCGACGAGGCGATTCTCCCCACGGACGAGGTGCGTGCGCAGGAACCCGCGCTGTTCCGCCGGCAGGTGGGGCGCCTCGAGGGCGACCGCGAGGTCGGGGAGCGGGGGGGTGGTCTCCGCCGGGTCGTGGAAGAACTCCGGGCCGCGCGTGTAGTTGACCGGGACGAGGAGGCGCGCGAGCCGCCGCAACGCGCGATTGGTCCGCCGGGTGCGCTCGTCGGCGACCGGGAGTGCGGCCACCTTGCAGGCGTGGGTGCCAAAGGCCTCGAGGGTCGCGTCGAGCTCGTCGATGGCCGTGCGGGCTGCGGTGAACGCATGGAGCCCGCCCAGCGGCGCCTCGTACCGCGTGAGGGTCTCGCGGAAGGTCCGCAGCGTCGCGCGGAAGTTGAACGGGGCGACGGTGGCATTGGCCACGCCCATGACCGCCGCGAGGTACACCTTCATGTCCCGGAGGAGGATGTCGCGATCGGCGATGTCGATCAGGTCCTCCTCGGTGTGCCAGGCAATGTTCGCCCCGCACCCACCCACGGCATAGTACCCCAGCTGCTCCCGGTGGTCATGCCGCATGGTGGACGAGAGCATGAAGAACGACGAGATCCCGATGTTGTTGAAGGAGTAGTCGCCGGCCTGGTGGGGGCGCTCCCCCTTGAGCTCCTTGTCCGCGATCGCCGAGATGACGCGCGCGCACCAACCCTCGGTTTCCTCCATGAGGGAGACGTC
>JAEUJL010000382.1 GCA_016794835.1 Gemmatimonadota bacterium
TGGGACGAACGAGGACCTGTACGACCTGGCGAACGAGATGATCGGTGAGCTGAACGCGTCGCACACCGGGGTGAGCGGGCCGCCCACGCGGCCGATGCCGGCCACCTACCGCACGCGGTTCCTCGGCTTTGAGCTGGAGCCGGCGAATGGTCGGTACCGGGTCTCGCACATCTACCGGGATGGGCCGGCCGATAAGGAATGGATCGACCTGGGGGTCGGCGACTACGTCCTGGCCATCGACGGCACCGAGCTGAAGGCGGGCGACAACTATTGGAAGGTGCTCGGCACGACGATGAACGAGTGGATTCCCGTGCGGTATGCGAAGACGCCCACGGGCGAGAACGCGAAGACGGTGCGCATCGCGAGCGTCACCTCGTTGACGGACATCAAGTACGAGGAGTGGGTGGCGCGCAACCGCGACGAGGTGAAGGCGACGACGAACGGTGACATCGCGTATGTCCACATCCGCGCCATGGACCAGCCGTCGCTGGCGCGGTTCCGCAACGAGATCGACCAGTACTCGAACGCGAAGGGGATCATCGTCGACATCCGGTACAACGGTGGCGGCAACATCGACCAGGAGTTGATCGACATCCTCGAGCGGCGGCCGTACCAGTTCTGGAACCAGCGCACCGGTGCGCGCACGTGGGGGCGACGCCCGCGGCAGGCGATCGCCGGGCCCAAGGTGATGCTGGTCAATCACCGCTCCGGGTCCGACTCCGAGGTGACCCCCATGGGCTTTCGGCAGCTGGGGTTGGGGCGGATCGTGGGGAACCCGACGGCGGCCGCCGTGATCGCCACCGGGAGCTACCCGCTGCTCAATGGTGGCTCGATCCGGACTCCGGGCTCGCTCGTGGTGACGTACGATCCCACCAAGCCCAACAACTACGGTGTGAACCTCGAGAATTATGGCGTGCCGCCCGATGTGTGGGTCGAAAACACCCCCAACGAGGCGGCGAAGAAGGTCGACCGCGAACTCAAGGTGGCGATCGACGAGGCGATGAAGATGCTGCGCGCAGCAACGCAGAAGGTCTCGGATCGCTAGCTCGGTTGCAGGAGACGAGCGCGGTGCCGCGCGGAGCTCCGCCGTCATCGCGCTCCCCCACGAACCCGCCCCAGCCCCGGTGCGGGTCCTCACGCGTTCACCTATGACTCATGCATCGTTCCCTCGCCTGAGGGCCGGCGCCCGGGCGACGCTCCTGGGTGCTCCGCTGGTCGCCGCGCTGCTGGGCGCGCGCGTTGGCGACTCCACCGCGAGCTACCACGTGGAAATCCGGCGCACGACGGGTGGGGTTCCGCACGTCAAGGCCGACGATCTCGCAAGCGCCGGTTATGGCATGGGCTACGTGTGGGCCGAGGACCACGCCTGCACCATGTCGGGCCGCTGGCTGACCACCAGTGCCGCGGTGGCGCAGCGCTTCGGCAAGGATGGCCCCGGCTTCGCGTTCGACAGCCGCTCGGGCACCCTGGCGAGCGACCCCTACTTCCAGAAGCTCATCAACGAGGGGTGGTTGGACACGCTCATGCGGGATCGTGGACCTACCGGTGTGCTGCCAGAAGTGCGGGAACTGGTTCGCGGCTACGTGGCCGGGTACAACCGATACCTGAGCGACGTGAAGTTCACGCTCTCCGACCCGCGCTGCGCGGGCGCCGACTGGATCCGGCCAATCACCGAGCGCGACCTCTACTTCAACGCGACGTACTGGTCCGACATG
>JAEUJL010000395.1 GCA_016794835.1 Gemmatimonadota bacterium
GCCCGAGAGGGTCTCGACGAGGCCAGCGGCCTGCACGGCGGCGACCAGCGTCTTGAACGAGCCAGCGGCAACCGCGGTCTCGACGATGTTCTTGGTGGCGTGATTCGCGCCCGAGTGGTCCTGGGCGCTGGCCGCCGGGGCAGCGACGACAAAGGCGAGGGCGGCGGTCGCCAGGTAGCGGGTCGGCATGAGCTGAAGCACTGGAAGACTCCTGATTGAGTGCGAGAGGGTGAGGTCAACGCAAGAAGGGTACCCTCTCGTCCAATGCTTGTCAAGGTAATTATCTGGACAGATTGTTGACGCAACCTTGACGGAAACGTATGTTATTGGGCCACAACGACCTCCAACGAACTTGACTCCCCAGCTCTACCACCCGCTCAGGGTCGTAATCCAACGAACGGGACTCACCGCAGACCTCCTCCGGGCCTGGGAGCGTCGGTATGCGGTGGTCACGCCGCGGAGATCGCCGGGGGGGCAGCGCCTGTACAGTGAGGCCGATATCGAGCACCTCGCGCACCTCCACCGGGCCGTGCTCGCCGGGAGGTCCATCGGCCAGGTCGCGGCGCTCGACCGTGCGGGATTGGCCGAGCTGGTCGCCGAGGACGCCGAGCGCGAGGGTGCCGTCGCGGGGCACACCCCCAGCGGGCAGGCCGAGGCGGTGGCGGCCGCGTACCGCGAGGCGATAGCAGCCACCGAACGCCTCGATAGCGAGTCGCTGGAGGGGACCCTCAAGCGCGCGGCGTTGCAGTTCAACGTCCCCGTCCTGCTCGACCACCTCGTCGCACCGTTGCTCCGCGAACTCGGTGAGCGCTGGGAGAACGGCACGCTGCAAGCGATTCACGAACATGTGGCCTCGGTGGAGGTGCAGCGGCTCCTCACCTGGCTGGTGCAGAGTGCGCGGGTCGACGGTGATGCGCCGTTGCTTGCCGTGACCACCCCGCGCGGCCAGCAGATCGAGCTGGGGGCGCTGATGGTTGCTGCGTCGGCCGCCGCCGAGGGGTGGCGGGTGATGTGGTTCGGGCCCAACCTGCCCGCAGCGGACATCCTGCTGGGTGTGGCGTCGGTCAAGCCGGACGCGCTCGCGATCAGCCTGATCCACCAATCGAGGGATGCGGAGTTGCACCGCGAGCTGGAGACCGTGGCCCGCGGAACGGCGGGCAAGGTGCATCTCCTCGTTGGAGGTCGAGCGGCCTCCGCGCACGCCCTGATGCTGGCGCGGCACGGTGCGACCACGCTCACCGACCTGGAGTCATTCCGGCAGTGGCTTCGGGGGTACCGCGAGCACGCCGGGCGTCACCAGGTCGCTTCGCCGGGTCTTGCGTGAATGGGGCGGCACGGAGACGCCGTGCCGCCCTCCGTTCGCTGGTTCCTCAGGGCCAGGGGAGCGGGATGACGCGGAAGCGCGACCGTCCCTGCGGATCATCGTCGCCAGCGAAGTAGCGCGCGATCTCGCGGCGGGCGGCGGCACGCAGGGCGGCATCCGCCGGGGTGCCGCCGCTCATGCCGGCGATCCGTTCATCCAGCTTCTGCAGGTGCAGCTCGGCCGCCTGTCGCACCTCGGCCAGTGCTTGCCGGTCTCCTGCGCGGTCCAGCAGGGTATTCAGCACGACGCGTTGCACCGTGCGCCGCAGCGTCTGGGAGCCGGCGTCGGCCGCCGGCGCGGCCCCCCAGGTGCGATCGACGATGGTGCCGATGACCTCGTCGAGGGTGGGGAGGGCCGCGTCGCGTGCGCTGAACTGCACGACGCGGGCGGTGCGTTCGCGATGGAGGAGTCCCTCGATAACCTCGGTCGCGAGCCCACCGGCCAGCGACACCTGGTCAAAGGAGGTCCCGCCGGCCGTGCCGATCCAGGCGAACGACTCATCGCCGCCGTACGGCACCGGGGGGATCATGGCCATGACGCGCTCCGGCACGGCCAGCTCGCGGGGTTCGAGGGCGTCGAGGGCCATGCCTAACGCGCGCCGCTGGGAGGCCGCCGGGAGGATCGTCGTCGGGACCTGGCCGTCCCCGCGCATGGCGTAGCGGTAGTCCATCCCCCCGACGTACTTCACCAGGCCCTCGAGGGAGTAGCGGTGGTGCAGGTACACATGCGCAAAGCGCATGTTGAGCAGGTACATCGGCTCACCGGGCTTGATCGCGCGGTCGTCGAACTTGTCGATGGCCAGGCGGCGCACCGCGCTCGTGCGCTCGACGGCGTCAAACATCGTCTTCCCCTCGACCCAGCGCGTGACCTCGGGGATCGAGCCGGAGGCGTCGGCATCCTGGTCGGCGACGAACCGCACGTCGCGGTCGAGCATCTCCTTGATGATCTTCGCCAGGCCGGCCTTCTCGCTGGCGGCATCCGGGTACCAGGTGTGGCCGTAGCGGATCGCGAGCGAATCCCAGGCGCCGGCAAATGGTGCGTAGGCCTTGGAGAGGTCCAGCTGGCCCCGCGCGTCGACCGAGATCAGCGGGAAGGGATAGTCCATCACGCTGGTCCGTCCCTGGGCATGGGCGATGTAGTTGTGCGACATGCCGAGGGTGTGGCCGATCTCGTGGGCGACGTGCTGCCGCCGGCGCATGACGACGAACTGGTCGATGGGGACGTTGAGCCCGGCCGGGCCCGCCGCCGGGAGCAGGCCTGCATAGATGTTGTAGTCAATCATCGAGCGCCAGGAGTCCATGCGCACGACCGTGCGGAGGATCTCCCCGGTGCGCGGGTCCTGCAGGCTCGGTCCCACGGAGGGGCCGGGCTGGTTCCGGTGCACCCAGTAGATCATGGGATACCGGGCGTCCATCGGGTCGGCCCCCGGCGGCAGGTCGCGCACCAGGAACCCGTTCTTCCAACCGGCCCCCTCGAAGACCTTGTTCCACCACATCCCGCCCTCGCGGAACATGGTGCGGTACGGCTCGGGGATCGCGGGGTCGAGGTAGTAGATGATCGGGGTCACCGGCTCCGTCAGCTGCCCGCGCAGGTAGGCCGCCGGGTCCTTCGGGACCAGGCGCCAGCGCGACGTCTGCCCGCCGCGATACAGCTGGTCGTATCCCTGGGCGTAGTCGCCGTAGGCACCCCCAAACAATCCCGTGCGGGGATCGGCCGCGCGCGGCCGGAACCCGGCAGTGTCCGGGAGGGCGACCAGCGAGTGATGCACCTCAAAGGTCGGCGCGGCCGCGTCCGGCGCGGCGCGGCGGAGCGCCGGCCCGGGATTGTCCACCGCGAAGGTCAACACGGAGTGGATCTCGGTGTTCTTCGGGAAGGCCTTCGTGCGGGCCGGGTCGAACCAGGAGCGATTGGCGTCGACTCGCGCATTGCCCTGCTGGCCGCGTCGCACGTTCTCCGCGATGCCGTAGGTGTCCGAGAGGAAGAGCGACGTGGCGTCCACGACGACCTGGCCATTGGCCTCCGACTCGATGGGGAACGACGCGATCACCGACGTGGCGAACGACTCGGCTGCCCCGCGCTGTCCCGCCGCGTCCGCGCCCACGGCGCGCACCCCCCAGTTGTCTCGCACCAACACCAGTCGCTTGCCGCGACGCTCGAGTCGAACGACCGCGCTGCCGCCCGTCTGGCCGCGGTCGAGCCCAAGGGCCGGCACACCGGCCCCGGTCGCCAGCACACTCTGGTGGAGGAAGTCGCGACCGATGCGTTCGGGAGTGACCTCGAGCAGGACCTTGTTGCGATCCTGGTCGACGCGCACCCCGATGAAGGGAGCTTCGGTGCCTTGGGCGAGCAGGGAGGACGCCGCAAGCGTGGAAGCGGCTACGATGGTCAGGACGCGCATGATTCCGGTGGGGGAGAGTCGGCGATGAGTTACTCAGCCGGCCGGGCTCCCGGAAGGGATGGGATGCGAAACACCGGGAGAGAGTGAAACCGCCGCAGCGCAGTACAGGCAGCACGAGTCCGGGGCGGCACGCGTGCCGCTCGGGCTGCCCGTGCTACTCGTGCCTCGCCCTGGAGTTCAACGACAGTCGGTCAGGGCCGCGACTGTCCCGCCGGAACCGCCCGCGCCAGCCGCTCATGCATCCGCCCGAGGGGAAGCCCCTTTCCACCAGGGAGGATGTTCCAGCCATTGAACACGACGACCAGGTCCCTGTCCGGGAAGGCCATGGGGAGCTGGCCGCCAAAGCCGGAGCCGGACCAGATGAAGGTGCCGTCGGGCGCCCCGGGCAGCGGGTAGAGCCACCACTTGAGGCCGTACTGCGCCGCGCCGGGACGGTTCGCGACCGGGACGGCCGGGGTCACCGAGCGACGCACCCAATCGCTGGCAATCACGCGTTGGCCCTGCCACATGCCATCCTGGAGGAACAGGTACCAGAGGCGGGCGAGGTCCTTCGCCTCGAGGTACAGGCCACCCTCGGTGTCGATCAGCCCGACCGGCGTGCGCTTCCAGAACCAGCGGGTGATGCCGATGGGAGCGAACAGGTGCCGGGCCGCATACTCCTCGATGTCCATCCCCGTGGCCCGACGGAAGATGTGCGACAGGAGCTGCGTTTCCCCGCTGGAGTAGTTGAAGGACGCCCCCGGCTCGCGCCCCATCGGCAGGTTGATCGTGTACTCCACCCAGTCATGGCTCGCCTCCATCACCACGGCGTTGTTGCGTGGGTCGATGTAGGGGAGGTTCTCGTTCCAGTCGATGCCGCCGGTCATGGTGAGCAGGTGGCGCACCGTCATGCGCTGCTTGCGCTGGTCGATGTTGCGGACCTTTGACGTGTCGAAGAACGCCAGGACCGGGGTGTCGATCGACGGGAAGTCCCCGCGGGTCGTCGCGACCCCGATCACCATCGAGGTGATCGTCTTGGTGACCGACTGGAGGGTGTGCAGGTCCCCGCGGCGATACGTCGGGTGCCACCACGGGTTGAAGTAGTTGTAGGGGCCCGTGAGGTCGCTGGCATTCAGCGGGTTCTTCACGCGCGCCGAGTCGCCATAGATGCGATCGAAGTCGTGCGTGTATCGGTGGTCGGCGACGATCCGGCCGCGATGGATCACGAGGAATCGATCGACGTAGCCGTAATCGCCGCGGGTGATCTCGGTGTGGATGGAGTCGAGGGTGCGCTGGTTGACCCCGGCGGTTGCGCGGGGGGCAAGTGGCCACTCGAATGGCGCGCGGCTTTGCGCGTGGAGGCTCGCGGCCCCGGTGAGACAGCACAGGGCCAACGAGGCGAGAACGGCGACGCGAGGCACGGAGGTCCGTCCGGTCAGGTTGAGGGGCAAAGCTACCCTCGACGCGCCGCCGCACGAGGGGATATTCTCGGGCCATGCTCATTCCTCCCCTGCCCGCGGCGCCGCGCTGCGCCATGCTCTGCGGCCTGTTGATGCTTGCTGCTGCTGACAGCAGCGCCCAGACCCCGTGGGTCGACCGCCTCGCGCTGGTGGACCAACATCGCGTGGCGGCCATCGCCGAGCGGAGGTTCACGCACGCCCAGTTCTGGCGGGCGATCGACCCCTCGGTCCGGTCCGGCGCCTTTGTCGTTGAGGACGTCGGCCGGTCGATGCAGGGACGGGAACTGCGAACCCTGACCTTTGGTCGCGGCCCGGTGAAGGTCTTCCTGTGGTCCCAGATGCACGGGGACGAGGCCACGGCGACCATGGCACTCGCGGACATCTTTGCCGTCTTGTCGAGTCCAACACCCGTTCCGCTGCGGGATGTGCTGGCGCGCGAACTCACGGTCACCTTCCTCCCGATGCTGAATCCCGATGGGGCGGAGATCTTCCAGCGGGAGAATGCGGCCGGGATCGACATCAACCGGGATGTGCGGAGGCTGGCCTCCCCGGAGGCGAAGACCCTGAAGGCGGTCCGGGACAAGGTCGTGCCCGATTTCGGCTTCAACCTCCACGACCAGGGGGCCCGCACGCGGGTCGGGAATGGTGAGCAAGCGGCGATCGCCCTGTTGCCGCCTGCGTCGGACTCCGCGCGAAGCTACGGGCCGGTGCGGAGCCGTGCGCGCCTGGTGGCGGCATGGCTGGCGCGGGATTTCGCGAACGTCATCGAGGGGCGGGTTGCCAAGTACGATGACACGTTCAATCCGCGCGCCTTCGGTGACATGATGCAGACGTGGGGCGCGAGCACGGTCCTGATCGAAAGTGGCGCGCTGCCGAATGACCCGCAGAAGCAACAGCTCCGCCGGTACAACGGCGCGGCGATCCTCGGCGTCCTCGAGGCGATCGCGACGAAGCGGTACGCGACCGCCGATCCCATGGCCTACGAACGCCTGCCGTTCAACCGCGGCGGGGCGTACGACCTGCTCGTGGTGGGGGGAACGATCGTCCTTCCGCGTCTTGGGACTTCACGGAGCGATGTGGCCGTCAACTTCGACGACTCCGTGGCACGACGCGGGGGCCGGATTCGCGAAATCGGCGATCTCGAGGGAGCCGTGGCGCTCGACACGTTGCGACTCGATGGCCTGTTCCTGCACCCCGACCCGGAATCCCTGCTGGTGACGGGCGGGACGTCATGGTTACCGCTCGGTGCACCGGCGCGGTTCATCGTGCGGGAGGGAGCTGACCCGGCATCTCGTGAGGTGCGTCGCATTCCGTGAGTGCCGTCGCGGTCCGATCACGAGATTAGAAAGCTCAATGGGGAACGTGCCGATACTGGGGGGACATGCCCTCGAATCGGGGGCGACGTTCCCCCTCGCTTTCCCGCCGTGTCCCTGCCCCACGAACATCGACGTTCCCTTTCAGATGCGGCGATGGCCGCGGTTGCGGCGGTGGGTGTGATGGCGGTGTCGGTCCTCGGGCTCTGGAGCACGGCTGAACGGACCTTCCAGGCGCAGCTCCGGGACGAACTGGAGCGGCTCGCGGTGGCGCTGGCCACAACCGTGGACCCGGCGGCGCATGCGGCGATCCGGGACTCGAGCGCCATCGACTCGCCGGCGTACAAGGCGGCGATCGCGGACCTTCAGCGCGCGTACCGGGCGATGCCCGGGGTCGCGTATGTCTACACGGTTGTCCGTGATGGAACCGATGTGCGGTTCATCCTCGACACGGCGACTCCCGGCGACGCCGATGGCGACGGTCGGGAAGACCGGTCGCAGGTCTGGGAGCGGTATGACGCTCCGGATCCGGCGCTCCTGGCGGCGCTCGGCGACGGTGGCCCGGGGGTGGTTGCGAGTACGGACGGGATCTACTCGGATGAGTGGGGCAGCTTTGTGAGTGTCTATGCCCCCATCCTGCGAGCCGACGGGACGCAGGAGGGCGCGATCGGTGTCGACATCCGAGCCGAAGAGTATCTGGCGGCGCAGGGGCGGCGCCAGCAGGCCGCCCTGTTCGGGCTCCTCCCGAGTCTCCTGCTCGCGATTGGGATCAGCGTGGCGGTGTTCCGGATCCGTCGGCGCCAGTTTCGGGAAGCGCGCGACCTGACCGAGGCGCGGTCTGCGGCGGAGGCGGCGAGCCGGGCAAAGAGCGATTTCCTGGCCCACATGAGCCACGAGATCCGGACGCCGCTGACCGCGATCATGGGGTACGCGGACCTCCTGCGCGAGGCGCCGCCGGCGCGCCAGCAGGAGTACATCGGGACGATTCGGACCGCCGGGGAGCATCTCCTCGCCGTGGTGAACGACATCCTCGACGTTTCGAAGGTCGAGTCCGGGCGACTGGAGATCGAGGAGATTGCCGTCGATTTACCGGGATTGTTGCACGAAACTGTATCGTTGGTGTCGCTAAACACGCGAGCTCGCGGAATCGGCCTCGACCTGGAATTGCTCTC
>JAEUJL010000455.1 GCA_016794835.1 Gemmatimonadota bacterium
CCGGGAAGACGGGTGATCGCCATCAGTCGCCAGTGGGTGTACCTCGTCGTTGCCGATGAAGACGGCGTGGAGCAGGTGGAACGGTACGCGCGCCACTCGTAGCGGGCGTTGTGGCGCGCGACGTTGGGGGCGATAACTTGCGCGCACCTCAACCGACGACCGTGAAACACGCTATCACACGCGCCGTGTCGCGCCGCATCGTGGCGTGCGAGCTGACGCACGTCGCGCGCACCCCGATCGACCTCGCGGTCGCTCGCCATCAGCACGCGGCCTATGAGGCCGCGCTGCAGGCCTGCGGGGTGGAGGTGCACCAGCTTCCAGAGGCGCCGGAGCTCGCCGACTCGGTCTTTGTGGAGGACACGGCGATCGTGCTCGACGACGTGGCGGTCATGATGCGTCCCGGCGCGGCATCCCGGCGACCCGAGGTGGCCAGCGTACGGGCCGCGTTGGCGCCCTACCGTCCGTTGCTGGACCTCGTGGGGCCGGGGACGATGGACGGCGGCGATGTGCTCATCCTCGGGAAGTCCATCTGGGTCGGGATCAGCTCGCGCACCACGGCGGACGCCGTGCGGGAGCTCGCCGACCTCGTCGCCCCCCATGGGTACCGTGTGGAGGCGACGGCGGTGCGCGGGGCGCTGCACCTGAAGACCGCCGTGACGCAGGTCGGGCCCGACCTGCTGGTGGTGAACCCCGAGTGGATCGATGTCGCGACCTTCCCGGGGTATGCTCAGGTCACCGTCCACCCCAGCGAGCCCTTTGCCGCCAATGCCGTGTGGCTCAACGGGCGCGTGATCCACTCGACGCAATTCCCGGCAACGCAGGCCCGGTTGCGCGCCGCCGGCATCGATGTCCTCGGCGTGGATGCCAGCGAACTGGCAAAGGCCGAGGGCGGGGTGACGTGTTGCTCACTCCTGGTGAGCTGACACGCTCCGCCCTCGGCCGGGGTCGCCCTACTTCATCAGCGGCTTCAGCAGCTCGACCGTCATCGGCCCCGTGTGCGACGCGGTCTCGTCGCGCGCCTTCTTGACGTCCGCCGCCGTGACGGCACTTCCCGTGTTGCCAAACGACGAGCGGATGTACGTCAGGAGCTGGGCCACCTCGTCATCCGACATCTGGACGCCCACGCCGTACGGGGGCATGAGGTTGTTGTATTCCGTGCCCTTCACCGTGATGGGGCCGGAGATGCCGTGGATCAGGATGCGCGCGGGCACGCCCGGGTCCGCGGCATTCACAAACTCCGAACCGGCAAGCGGCGGGTAGGTCCCGGGCAATCCTTCGCCGGTGGCCTGATGGCAGGAGAGGCACCGCTGCTGATACAGCGCCTCGCCCCCCGTGGGGGTGACGGTCGTCGTGGTGGCGGTCGTCGTCGTGTCGCCGCCAGTCTGTTCGCCGCCACCGCCGCAGGCGATGAGGGCCAGGAGGAGCGCGGTGGCGGCAATGGGTGCGTTGGGCATGGTCGGAGGGGCGGAGCGTGAGGTGTGACAGGAAATGAACACGGGGGGAACGACGGGGACCATCAGGCGTTTCGCGGTGGTGGACCCCTAGAAATCCCGACGTCGGAAGGTGCGCAGCGCGAGCCAACCCGGCACCAGCGTCCACATGGCCATGGCCGCGAGGGCGATCGCCATCCCGGTCGCGGAGCCCAGCATGCGGGTGAACACGGCGCCGGTCACCCCCATCATGGTCGCCAGGTCGAGTCGAAGCAGCATGAGGATGCGCGCCAGGTCGACGGGGTTCGCAAAGCTGAGCGCCAGCAAGGGGCCCTCGATCGGATAGTCGCGGAAGCTCACGGCCAGCCACAACAGGACGCCGTCAAACGCCACGGTGCAGGTGAGCCAGGCCCCAAGTGCGATCCCGAGCCCCTTGAGGCGATCATCCACCAGGCCACCAATCAGCACCGCCAGCGCGCCGAAGATCGCCGTCAGCAGGGCGCCCACCAGGAGCAGGAGTCCCAGCGTGCCCATCGTGTCTGCCCCCAACGCCCGGTGTGCAATCAACGGGATGCTGACCCCGAGGGCAAAGGCGCCGACGAGCGGGACGACGAGCCCCGCGAACAACCCGTGAAAGAGGGTCGAACGCTCGACCGGCTGCGTGAGGAGGAGTTCGGTGAACTCGCGGGCGCCGTGCCAGTAGATCGTCCCGAAGACCACCGTCACGAGCGGCACGAGGGCCAGCACCAGGTTCAGCAGTGAGGCGAGCGCCCGGGGGCCCGTGCCCCCCAGTCGCACCAGCAGGTCCGTGGCCACGAGGAAGAACAGCGCATACCCGAGGATCCAGCGGTTGCGCATGACGTCGGCAAGCACATACCGCAGGATCCGCCCGATCGCGCGCGTGGGCGTGGGCAACCGCGGCGGCTCCGTCGCCTGTTGGGCATGGACGGCGGCGGGCTCGGCGACGGACGCGTCGCGCATCGCCGGGTCGCCAGCGGGCTGGACAGGAAAGGGGAGGACGCGTGAGGCGCGCGGTTTCATGAGGCGGTCCTCCCGGCATCCCGCATCAGACGCGCGGCGGCACGCTCGAGGCTGGTCTCGCCAGCCTCTTGCATCAGGTCGTTGGGCCGGCCCGCGAACCGGATGCCGCCGTCGAGCAGGAAGATCACCCGGTCGGCCAGCTCCTCGAGCTCGCTCAGCACATGCGACGTGATCAGGAAGGTCGTCCCCTGCGCGCGGGCACTCCGGATCTTGTCCTTCAGCGTGGATGACGAGACCGGGTCGAGCGCCGCCGTGGGTTCGTCCAGGATGAGCAGCTCCGGCCGGAACAGGAACGCCAGGGCGGCATTGATGCGTTGGCGTGTGCCACCCGAGAGGACTCGCATCGGTGTCTGGAGCACCGGGGCGAGCGACAGCGTGTCGATGAGCTCGTCATCCCGCTCGGGGGCACCGCCACGCAGGTCGGTGAGAAGGGCGATGATGTCCGCCGCCCGGAGGTTCTCCGGGAAGCGCGCGGCTTGCGGCATGTAGCCGATCTGCGCGCGATACGCGGCGGAGCCGTCAATGCGCTGGCCGTTCATCCGCAGGTCGCCGGCATCGGGGCGCACGAGGCCCAGCACCATCTTGTTGAAGGTGGTCTTGCCGGCGGCGTTCGGGCCGATGATCGCCGTGACCTCGCCACGAGGCACGGCGAGATTGACCCCACGCAGGATGGGGCGTGAGGCAAACGCCTTGTGGATGTCGTGGGCGGTGATCATGGCGCGCGGGGCGAGGGCGACGGACGGACCAGGAGCGGGGCGTCGTCGCGAATGTCGGAGGCCGTGAGCGCCGGGAAGGCACGCTCGGCGAGGTCCATCAGGTCGACCAGGATGCTGCGGAGCAGGAGCGCGGATGCCGGCGACTGCTCCACGACGAGCGAGAAGAGGCGCACGGGGAGGTGCGGCACGTCGCCCACCCCGTTCCGGTCCAGGTCGTAGCCGCGGTATCGGTCCCAGTAGTTGCCGCGGAAGGTCGAGACCGCTTGCCGCGAGTTGGTCGTCACGTCAAACGCGTTGAGCTCGAAGGTGTTGCGCTCGTAGCGGTTGTCTTGCGCTGAGGCCAGGGAGCGGAGCGCCCACCCATTCTCGCGGAAGGTGTTGCCCTGGACGATGTTGCGGCCGGCATCCTCGAGGTAGAGCCCCACGGAGTTGGCGAGGAAGTGATTGTCGGTGATCTCGGAGTCGTTGATGTCCTTGAGCAGGAGGCCGTAGGCGGCGCTGCCCTGCGACCGGGCGAAAGTGTTGCCGCGCATCGTGACGCGCTGCGAATACATCACGGCGACCCCGTTGCCGTTGTCCTGGAAGGTGTTCCCCTCGTACGCGCAGTCGTTGGAGAACATGAAGTGCATGCCGTAGCGCGCGCTCTGTTCCGACGTGTTCCGGGCGACGCGACCCCCGGTCACGAACTCGAAGTAGATCCCGTCGCGGTGGCCGGTCACCCGGTTGCCGGTGACCACGGTGCGCTCACTCTTCCAGGCGTGGATGCCGTTCCCGGCGCTCATCTGCCGGGCGGCGGGGCCGCGAACGACGTTGTCGCGCACCTCGCACCCGCGGGTCGTCTCCAGGTAGATCGCGAACTGGGCGTCGACAATCGTGTTGCCGTGCACCCGGCACCCGGCCGCATCGCGCACCCGGATCGCGGCGCGCTCATCCACCTGGCTCGTGCCCGTGTGCTGGAAGGTGAGTCCCGCCACGGTGACGTCGTCGGCGGTGACGATCAGGAGCGATCGCTGGCCCTCACCATCCAGGATGGCGCCGGGGCGGCCGAGCAGGGTGAGCGGGCGGTCGATCGTCACGGTCGGTTCCCGCCAGCGTCCCGCGCCGACCACCACCACCTGTCCCGGGATCGCCGCGCGCACCGCGTCTGCAATGCGCGTGTAGGTCTCGCCCGTGCCGACACGCAACGTGTCCGCGCCGAGCAGCGACAGGGTGGCGAGGGCGACCAGCATCATCGGGTGGCCGGGGCGCCCGGTGCGTGGGGGTGCGTGGAGGCCAGGTCGCGTTGCACGTCCGTCCAGGTGGCGATCGTGCCACCATATCGTGCGAGGATCGCCTCCGCGGGGGCGCCGCCGGCCAGGGCGATCACGCTACGGCCCATCGGGCTGGCGACGGTGGCGTCCCGCACAAACACGGCCGTGGCCGCGTCCACCAGCTGGCCACTCTCGAAGTCACTCACCAGCACGTCGGCGATGCGGGCCGAGTCGGCGCCCGTGGTGAGGTAGCCGGCCAGGCACTCGACCGCGTCAAAGCTGCGCGTGCGCCCGGTGGAGAGGATGACCTGGCCGCCAAACCGGGTGTCGGTGATCGCCATCCGGCAGAACTCGCACGGATCGCCCTCCACCAACTGTCGGGGCGAGGATCCGCAGCCGAGGACCAGCGCGCAGGCGGCGAGGAGGCGAGATCTCATGGATCAGTCCGTGATCAGGCCGCTGCGGCGCTCAGCGGTACGCGCACGCGATGACCGGTGCGCGCGCCTGGCGCGCGGTCGATCCACAAGGCGAGGATCCCCAGGACCAGGGCGCCGAAGGCGGCGAAGCCACCGGCGGCGGGCCATGAGCTCGCCGTGAAGTTCAGCAGCTGCTTGCTCCCGATGAGGGGCGGCTGGTACGACATCCCCGGGATCTTGATGATGGCATTCTCGAGGTCGAGGTTGTGCCCGTAGTCGTACTCCCACCGGTAGAAGTCGACCAGGCCGATCACGGCGAGGCCGACCAGGGCCACCACAAAGAGCGTGGCCAGCTTCCGGTTCCTGGTCAGGGCCGCTGCCGCCGCGAGCCCGGCGAGGACGCCAACGATCACGGGCATCCATCGCAGCTCCGGGATCGATTCCGGGACGATCCGCTTCATCCCGATGTAGTGATTCAGGTTGTTGATGTTGTCGAGGTCGTTCGGCTTGATCCCGGTGATGGTGTTGAGCCAGATCTGCATGCCGAGTCCCTCGGGGTACTGCGGCGCCGCCAGGGTCACGCGCCAGACCGGGAGGACATACATCAGTCCCAACAGGGCCGCGGAGGCGACCAGGGCGAGGCGGGCACGAAAGGAAAGCATGGCACTCACTCGGCAGCGGGGGAGGGGAGCGGCCGGCCGCCAGCGGAACGGTGCTGGCGGTCGGCGGCAAGCGCGTGGCCTATTGCTCCCCTGCCGGGATGGCCGGACGCGCCTTCGTGCTGGTCTGCAGGGCGACGGCGCGACCACTCGGGGCGACGCGCACGTACCCCTGCATCTCCTGGTGCAACGCACTGCAGAAGTCGGTGCAGTAGAACGGATAGACGCCCGGGTACTTCGGCACCCACTTCAGCGTCCGGGTCTGCCCCGGCATGATCAGCAACTCGGCGTCACTCCAGCTCCCCATGGCGGCGAAGCCGTGGGGCACGTCCCAGTCCTGCTCGAGGTTCGTGACATGGAAGAGCACCGTGTCACCCACCTGCACCCCTTCCACCATGTCCGGCGCAAAGTGCGAGCGGATGGCCGTCATCTTGATGTGCACGTTCTTGCCGCTGCGCGAGATCCCGGTCTCCGACTCGCTCTTGGCGACGTAGGGGTGCGTGTTCTCGGCCAGCTTGAAGAACTTGACCTGCTTGTCCTTGATGAGCTTCGCGTCGATCGCCTGGGCGTAGTGCGGCTCGCCGATCGTCGGGAAGTCGAGCAGGAGCTTCATCTTCTCGCCGGAGATGTCATAGAGCTGCGCCGACTGGGTGAGCTCGGGGCCCGTCGCCAGGAAACGGTCCTTGGTGATCTTGTTCATGGCGATGACGTACTTGCCGTACGGCTTCTTGGTGTCGCCGCCCGGGACGAGCAGGTGGCCGATCGAGTAGTACGTCGGGACGCGGTCCACGACCTTGAAGTCCTTGAAGCACCACTTGACGATCTCGCTCGTGATGAAGACCGAGGTGTAGGCGCAGCCCTTGTCGTCGAACTCGTTATGCAGGGGGCCGAGCCCGGGGTTCTGCACCTCGCCGGCCATCACCTGGTCGTACTTGATGACCGGGATGCCATCGACGTCCTTTTCGAAGGCCTTCGCCTCGATGGCCTTCATCATCTTGCTGAAGGAGTGGACCGGGATGACCGTGGCGAGCTTGCCGCCGCCGACGATGTACTCCCCCGTGGGGTCCACGTCCACGCCATGCGGGGACTTCGGCGTCGGCAGGAAGTAGACGCTGCCCGGGCAGTCGGTCGGCAGGATCACCGGCACCGACTTCTTCATCTCGGTGGTGGCGAGGTGCTTGTTGTCGTCGTAGTGGTTGTGGGCATAGTTCGCCGGCCACGCCTTGGACTTGCCGCTGGCCTTGCAGGCCTCGAGCGCCTTCCAGTTGACCGCGGCGATGTAGTCGTAGTCGTTCTTGGACGCGTTCACCTCGAGCTTGGTGTACGCCTGCTCGGTGTTGTACGAGGTGAAGAACGCCCAGCCATGGGACGGCCCCTTGCCCGGCCGGCCCAGGTCGTAGTCGAACCCTGGCATCAGCAGCTGGAAGGCGATGTCCATCTTCCCCGGCTGGTCGGCGCGGACGAAGGAGATGGTCCCCTTGAAGTTCTCGGCGAACGAGGTGATCGCGACGTCCTTCTGGGGAATCGGCACGGAGAAGCGCGTGGCCCCGATCACGTACTCCGTGTTCTCGGTGACAAAGGGCGCGCCGTGATTGCCCCCCGTGTTCGGCACCTCGATGGTCTCGGTCGTCTCGAACCGGGTCAGGTCGATGCGTGCGAACCGCGGCGTGTTGTTGGCATTGATGAAGATCCACCGCCCATCGTGCATCCCATCCGTCTGGGAGAGCGAGGGATGGTGCGTGTCGTCCCACGGGATCTCGCCGAACGAGGTGTTGAGCAGCGGCCGCGTCTCCGCATTGTAGCCGTAGCCGTTCTCGGCGTTCTGCGAGAAGACCGGGATGACCTTCAGCAGGCGCCCGGAGGGAAGGCCGTAGACACCGATCTGGCCGGAAAAGCCACCGGACATGAAGGCGTAGAACTCGTCCTGGGTGCCGGGGGCGACGTAGACGCGCGACGGGGCGTCGGTCGCGCCTACCATCGAGGACGAGGTCTTTGCCGGACCGCAGGCGAACAGGTAGCCGATGAGCGCCAGCACCCCGGTGCCGGCGGCAACGAATCGGGAGCGACGTGGGGACGACATGGTGTGGATCCTCATGGAGGCAGGGGAGACTGGACCAGCTGCCTAAAGGATCATTTTAGATACCCCTTTTCGCCGTGGGTGCTTTCCCCGAATTGGTTGGGGGGATTCCGACCGCTGGGCGTGGGGGAACCCCCTACGACTGGTGGGGCTGCGGGCGATACGTTGTCGCCCCATGCGGCTTACGCGCTTCACCGACAACGCCCTGCGCTGCCTGATCTCGCTCGGACTCGAGCCGGCGGGGACCCAGACCGTGGGGGACGTGGCGACACGGCTCAACATGTCCGAGGAGCACCTGACCAAGGTGGTCCAGCGACTGGCCCAGCGCGGGTACGTGCAGACGGTGCGCGGCCGTCGTGGTGGCGTGCGGCTGGCGCGGCTGCCGGCGGAGATCAGCGTCGGTGCGGTGATTCGCGACTGCGAGGACGAGTTGGCGCTCGTCCCCTGCTTCGACGATGCGGCGTCGTGCCCCATTGCCCCCGCGTGCACGCTGGCCGGCGCACTCGACGAGGCGTTGGCGGCGTTCTTCGCGGTGCTCGATGGGCGGACGCTCGCGGACCTGCTCGCCAATCGCGCGCACCTGGTGCAGCTGGTGGCGGGGCGAGGGGTCGGGGGCGAGGGCCGGTTGCTCGAGGCGGGCGGCGTGTAGCTGGGGCGAGTGCCCGGAGCTGGGCTTACTGGTACTGGATGTACAGCGGCCGCGGGTCGAGGGCGAGCACGTCGGCCGGCTGCATCAGGCGCCATCCCTGCTTCTTCGTGTCGTTCTTGTAGAAGATCTTGAAGCCGGTGAACTGCACGGGCTCGCTATACACGTAGTTCACGTAGCTCCCCTTCTTGAGCTCCGGGTTCCCCCACCCGTCCATCTGGATCACGATCTGCACCCGCGGGTCCAACTTGATGTTGCGGTAGTTGGTCAGCATCGGGCGCGTGAAGCGGTGCACCACCAGCACCTTGGGCGGGATGTTGTGCCGCGACACCACCTCCTGCAGGAACTCGCTCGCGTAATTCACGTCGCGCGCATCCATCGTCCCGATCCGCTTGCCGGGGGCGTGGCCGGTCTTCATCGAGAATTCGGGGTCGATGCCCAGGTGCACGTTCGGGCGACTCAGGAACTTCTCGAGGCGTGGGAGCTCCTTCTGCAGCGTGCTCTTGCCCACCTGGACATCGAGGAAGAGGAGCGCGTTTCGCCGCGCGGCCCATCCCGCGACGCGCTCGACGAGCGAGTCATTCATCCGTGCGCGATACATCCCGTCCGCCCCCGCGGAGGCCTGCGCCACCGTCACGATCAGGTGCAGCGCGGGGATCGCCGGGACCGCGCTGTCGGCGGCGGTCCACTTCGCCACCTCGCGATCCAGTCGCTTGAGCATCTCCTCCGGGGCGATCTCGCCCAGGATCCCCATGCGCTTGGAAAGCGGATTGCCGTAGTACGCGATGATGCGCTTACTCGGCAGGATCGAGCCCGGGAGCACCTCGGGTCCCTTCACCGGCCAAACAGGCTTGGGCTTCGCCGGTGCGCGGCGCGTTGTGTCCTGGGAACGCGCGCTGGCCGTCTTGCGTTGCGCAGTACGCGTCGTCTTGCGTGCCGTTCCTTTCGGGCGCGCAGGTGACGCGGTCGAGGAACGCGCGGATGCCTGCGGCAGGACGCCGACGGGCTCGGCGCTTCCCGGTACCGGTGCGATCACCACCAGTCCAACGATCAACTTCCAGCATCGACGCATACGCAAAACGAGCGGCTCCTGATTTCGTGTCGGCGGGCGGATAGGACGCTCGCTGCGCGCAAGCTAATATCGGGTCGCCCTCCATTTCACGGTCATCCCCCATGGATCCCCTGAGCGACGCCAAGGTCATCGATTCGTGGCACACCAATGCGGCCGCATGGTCGGATATCGTGCGGGACCAGGGCGTGGAGAGTCGCCGCCTGGTAACCGATGCCGCGATCGTCGATGCCGTCACACGCCGAGCGCCGCGACGTGTGCTCGACCTCGGCTGCGGTGAGGGGTGGCTGAGCCGTCGCCTCGCGCAGGAACACCATATGGATGTGCTCGGCGTCGACGCCATTCCGGATCTCGTCAGGCGGGCGCAGGCATTGGGCGGTGCCCGCTACGAGGTGGCCTCCTACGAATCGTTGGCGACGCGACACTTCGACCCACCCTTCGACGCGGTGGTCGCGAACTTCTCGTTGCTCGGCGCCGAGGCGGTGGATGGCGTGGTGGCGCGCGTCCCCGCGTGGCTCTCCGCCGGTGGGTGCTTCATCGTGCAGACGGTCCACCCGCTCGTGGCGAATGGTGAGCGGCCCTATCGCACGGGCTGGAGGGAAGGATCCTGGGCAGGCTTCCCGTCGGCGTTCACCGATCCTGCCCCGTGGTATTTCCGGACGACGGCGGACTGGATCTCGCTGGTGGTCCGGGCCGGTCTCGCGCCGGTGGAGGTGCTGGAGCCACTCCACCCCACGACCGAACGTCCGGCGTCGCTCCTTATCGTTGCCCGACGGGCGTAAGCCGCAACGGCCCGCTCGTCGCGTTTACATTGCCCACACACTGTCACCGGAGTCGTACCTCCTCATGTCCCGTCATCTCCTGACACTCGCCGCTGCGGCGACACTCGGGTTGGCTGCTCCCGCCTTCGCGCAGGGTGTGGGCACCGTGCAGGGCCGCGTGTCCGACGCGGCCTCCGGGCGCCCACTCCCCGACGTCCAGGTCACCGTTGCGGACACACGCCTCGGCGCCCTCACGAATGCCCAGGGGGAGTTCTCGATCACCGCCGTCCCGGCTGGCGCGCGCACCCTGACGGCGCGTCGCCTGGGATTCCAGCCGGCCACGCGCGCGGTCACGGTCGCCGCGGGCAGCAGCGTGCGCGTGGAGTTCACCCTCGACGCGAGCGCGCTCAACCTGAGCGAGGTCGTGGTCACCGGTTCGGCCGCGCCCACGGAAAAGCGGAAGGTGGGCACGAGCATCGCCAGCCTGGATTCCACCATCGTCGGGCGGGCGCAGTCGGTGACCGTCGACCAGGCGCTGCAGGGCAAGCTGCCCGGCGCACAAATCACGCAAAACTCCGGTGGGCCTGGCGGTGGCGGCATGTCGGTGCGCCTGCGCGGGACCAACTCGTTCATCTCCGGCTCGGACCCGCTCTACATCGTCGACGGCGTCATCATTGACAACGGGTCGTCGCAGCTGGCCGACCTCGGCACGCGCGCCAATCCGCAGAATCGCCTGGCGGACCTCAACCCGGCGGACATCGACCGCGTGGAGATCATCCGCGGGGCGGCCGCCGCGGCGCTGTACGGATCGCGGGCCAACAACGGGGTGGTGCAGATCTTCACCAAGCGCGGCAGCATCGGCAAGCCGCGCTTCTCGCTGAACGTGCGCGGTTCGAGCAATGAGCTGCGCGAGCAGCAGCCGTTCAACCTGTACCCGTTTGACGCGGCCGGCCTGCCGCTGGCCCGCTTCAACTACCAGGACGACATCTTCCAGCGCGCGTTCGGGAGCGATGCGAATCTCACGGTGGAGGGCGGGAACGAGCAGACCCGATACTTCATCAGCGGCAACAGCATGGCCGAGGACGGGATCCTGCGCTCGACCTCGTCGCGGCGCTCGGGCGCCCGGGTCAACCTGCAGCAGCAGCTGGCCTCGAACCTGATCGCCAACGTGACGGCCAACTATGTCAACACGGCGAACCAGTTCCAGGCGTTCGGCGAGCAGAACGACTACGGGATCATGGGGTCGCTCTTCTTCGCCCCGACCAATGTCGACTTCCGCCCGGTCAACGGCATCTATCCGTTGCCCCCGTCGCTGGGCACCAACCCGCTGCTCGCGATCGATCGCATCCGCAACCCGCAGAACATCGACCGGTTCATCGGGTCGACCAAGCTGACCTTCACGCCGGTCACCAACCTGCTGCTCGACTACTCCATCGGGATCGACAACACCGGCTTCGAGCAGCGGCAGTTTGTCCCGCGTGGCTCGGTGCTGGGGACGGCACCGTTGTCGACCGGGCGCTCGCAGTCGGTCTTCCAGGGGACGCGCGTGATCAACCAGGACGGCGTGGCCGCGTGGAGCTGGCCGCAGGTTGGCCCGTTCCAGCTGCGCACGACCGGTGGCTTCAACTTCACGTCGCAACGCGTGCGCATCACCAACGCGGTCGCGAACGGCCTGGCGCCGGTGGGCGAGCTGGTCAGCGCGGGGTCGGTGTTTGCCGCGGGGCAGAGCGAGGTGGAGCTGCGCACCCTGGGTTTCTACGGCCAGCAGGAACTCGAGTGGAATGACCGGCTCTTCCTCACGGGGGCGGTGCGGTACGACGCGTCGTCCACCTTTGCGCCGTCCGAGCGGTGGCAGGCGTTTCCCAAGCTCTCGGCGGCCTACGTCGTCACCCCGAATCGCGCGGGGGCCTTCAACTCCCTGCGCGTGCGCGGGGCGCTGGGCTGGGCCGGGTCGCAGCCCGGGATCCTGAACGCGTACTCGCAATACGTCACGTTCACCCAACTCCCGTTTGCCGGTCGCCCCGGCTTCGTAAACGACGTCACCTTCGGCAATCCCGACCTGCGCAACGAGCGCGCCCGCGAGTGGGAAGTCGGGGCGGAGGCCGGGTTCCTCAATGGTCGCATCGGCGCCGAGGCGACGTACTACGACCGCCTCGTCTCGGACCTGCTGTTCTTCCGTCCGCTGGCCACCAGCACCGGCTTCTCGCGCCAGTTCTTCCCGATCGGCTCGATGTCGAACAAGGGGCTCGAGTTGCTGCTGCGGACCACCAACGTCGATCGCCCCAACCTGCAGTGGACGTCCACCGTCACCTACGCGCGGAACCGCAACCTCGTGGAGAGCCTGGCGATCCAGGACTTCCAGTCGGCGGGGGGATATCCCAATCGCATTCGCACCGGGCAGCCCGCTGGCGTGTTCTACGGGTCGTACGCGGCGCGCAACTGCCTCACGGGCGCCCTCCTGCTTGATTCACTGGGCCGCTACCGTCGCTCCAACCAGACCGTCGACATGGGGGCCACCGCCGCGCAGCGGCGTGCCATCAGCGGCGGCACCTGCAACGACTCGTTGAACGCCGTCATCGGGGACCCGAACCCCGACTTCCTCGCCTCGCTCCTGAACGAGGTCACCCTGTTCAAGAAGCTGCGGATGCGGCTCCTGCTCGACGGCGTCTTCGGCAACGACATCATGAACCTGTCGACGCGGGCGCAGAACGCGGGGATCGCGAGCAACTCCAAGGAGTTCGAGCGTGAGTTGCTCCCGTACGGCGACCCCCGCAAGCTGCCGCCCGGGTTCAACGCGCGCACGCAGGGGATCTTCGAGTACTGGATCGAGGATGGGAGCTTCGTGAAGGTGCGCGAGTTCTCGGCGAGCTACCTGCTCGACTGGGCGCCGGTCAAGCGCTACTTCCGCGACGGGATCGACCTGACCCTCTCGGGACGCAACCTCTGGGTCTGGACGGATTACAGCGGCTACGACCCCGAGATCAACCTGTTCGGCACCAATGCTGGCGGACTCGGATCGGGGCAGACCACCGCCGCCGACCGCGGGTTCGACTTTGGCGGTTACCCCATCCCGCGCGTCTGGTCGATCGGCGCACGCATCACCTACTGAGCGCGGAGACCCTGACCATGCGATCCTACAAGACTCTTGCGCTCACCCTGGTGTGCGGCGCCTGCTCGCTCGACCTCCAGAATCCCAACGCCCCGACGGTGGACCAGGTGACCACCAGCCCCGACGGCGTGATCGCCCTCGCCACCGGGCTGCAGGGGCGCTTTGCCTCCTCGTACGGCAACTTCGCCTACATGGCGGGGCTCGTCACCGACGAGTTCGCCTCGACCAGCGCCGCGCTCATCTCGATCAGTGACGCGGAGCAGGGGGCGGTGCCCTCGGGGACGGGCATCGCGGACAACGTCTTCAACTCGGTCTACCGCACGGTGCGCACGGCGGACGACCTGCTGACCGGTGCCACCGCGCTGGCCGCGCAGTTCGATGCCGGCACGCGCAGCGGGTTGCGCGCCCTGGCCTTCGCGCTCAAGGCGGAGGCGCTGGGTGAAGCCCTCCAGTCGTACCAGCGCATCCCGATCAACACCCTCGGGGTGACGGCACCGACCTACGTGCCGCGCGCGCAGGCGCTGCCGCTGGTGCGCTCGCTCCTCGACTCCGCGGCCGCCACCATCGCCGC
The DNA here is from genome assembly GCA_016794835.1 of Gemmatimonadota bacterium. Lineage (GTDB taxonomy): Bacteria > Gemmatimonadota > Gemmatimonadetes > Gemmatimonadales > Gemmatimonadaceae > RBC101. The sequence goes on from JAEUJL010000455.1 coordinate 13,746, forward strand.
GACGCCGCCGAGTGCCTTCTTCAATGCCAGCATCCTCACCCCGGGGATGAACCTGCCGAACGTCATCCAGATCTTCCGGGCCCGGTACGCCCGCATGGCGGGGGACGACGCCACCGCGCTGGCGGCGGCGAACCTCGTGGCGCGGTCCGGCCCGACGGCGCTCTCGGTGCTCACCTTCCCGGCGCCGACGGTGAACTTCTACGCCAACGTCACCGGCGGCACCAACGGCATCGCGCCGCGCCGGCAGTGGCGGTTGTCGATGGCCCCGCAGGACCAGCGCTTTGCGTATTTTGTCACCCCATCCACCACCGTCTCGGGTCGCGTCGGTGCCCTGCTGGATCCGTGGAGCCGGTACGCCAGCCCGCAGGCGAACCTCCCGGTCTACTTCCCCGACGAGGCGCTGCTGATCAAGGCGGAGGCGCTGGCCAACCAGAACCAGCTTGCGGCCGCACAGGCCGCCCTCGATTCGGTGCGGACCGACTGCACCGGGGGACGCGGCCTCGACGACCCCAAGGCCTGCCTTCCGGCCCTCACCGGGAGCCTCACCCAGGGCCAGCTCCTCACGGAGATCTACCTGCAGCGCCGCTACGAGCTGCTCGGCACCGGCCTGCGGTGGGAAGACACGCGTCGCCGCAACGCCATCCGCGGCCCGGTGGCCGCCCCCGGCGTCCCGACCGACGGGCAACGCTGCTGGCTGCCGTATGCCATCGGTGATCGCAACGCCAATCCCAACGCGACCTTCACGGCCCTCCCGGACCCCGTGGAGCCGGCGGCCTTTCCCGCCGGCTGCCCGACCACGTGAGGATGCCTCCCATGCCTAACGCATTCCCCATCATGCCTCGACGCCTCCCTGTGGCCCTGCTCGCCCTCGCCGCGATGGCCTGTGGCACCACGGACGCCGCGGACCCGTTACAGCCGACCGGCACCACCGGTCGCGTCCGCTTCGTCAACGTCATCACCGACACCACCCGGGGGCGCGTGAACGCGATCCTCGAGGGCGTGCCGTTCGGGGTGAACCTCACCTACACCCTCAGCACCCCGGCCACGCTCCCCGCGCCGAACACGGCGAACTATGCGGCGGTGCTCTCCGGCAACCGGTCACTGGTGCTCAAGCGCACGGCGGACACCGCGGTCACCGTCGCCACCCTCGCCTTCACGGTGGGCGCGTCCGAGGATCGCACGGTGTACGCGATCGGCGGCGCGGCCGGGAGCGCCGTCACCGCCTTTGTGACCACGGACACGAACACCACCCCCGCCGCCGGCCAGGTGCGCGTGCGTGTGGTCCACCTGGCTCCGACGGCAGGCAATGTGGACGTCTTCGTCACCACCCCGGGGGCCGACCTCGCCGCAGCGACGCCGACCTTGAGCGGGGTGCCGTACCGCGGGGTGTCCGGGTACCTCACCGTCGCCGCGGGGACCTACCAGGTCCGGGTCGTTCCGGCCGGTACGGCCGCGGCGGCGCGGGCGGCCAATGTGGCCATCAATGTCGCCAGCCTCGCGTTGCCGGCCCTGGGCAACCGCACCATCGTCGCGGCCGACAATGCCACCGGTGGGGCGCCCCTGCGCGCCTTCGTGCTCACCGACCGTTAAGCCACGGAATCCGGGGCGCGGCACCGGCCGCGCCTCGGGCGTGTGGACGCCGCGCACGCGTGGGTTGCCGCCCCAGGATGAGAAGCCGGTAACTTCGCCCGGAACACGATACCTCGGCCGGGATGTGCGCGTCCTGCCCACGTGAAGCTGCTTGTCCTGAACTGCCACGAAGCCTGGGTGCACCAACTGGGCGTCCTGGGCGCCGAACTGGATATCGTCGTCGGGTTGCCCGGGCGCTACACGCGCACCTGGGACACGCACATGCGTCCCGTCCCACGGAACGCGCGCTTGCTCGCGCTCCCCGACGTGCGCGACGCGCGCTACGACGCGGTGATCTGCCACAACATCACCGACCTGCTCGACACCAAGCACCTGCAGGCGCCCAAGCTCCTCGTCCTGCATGAGACGCTGGAGGGGCGGATGGCCCAGCAAGGCGCGGACTTCGAGCCGCGCGACATGCGGGCCATGCTGAACACCTACCTCGCCTCGGTCGGCGGGCACGCCGTGGCGATCTCGCGCTCCAAGGCCAAGTCCTGGGGTGTGACCCACATGGTCGTCCAGAATTCCGCCGACCCCGACCAGTATCACGAACCCGTCGGTGACGTGGCGTGCGGCATCCGGGTGGCCAACCACGTCGTCTCCAAGCGCGTCTTTCTCGCCTGGGACTTTCACGAGCAGGCCATGCAGGACGTCCCCTGTCGGCTCGTGGGCCACAACCCGGAGTTGCCCGGCGTGTCGCCGGCCGATGACTGGGAACACCTCAAGCGGATGTTGGCGTCACACCGGTTCATGGTGCACACCGCCGACCCACGCTATGAGGACGGCTACAACATGGCCGTGCTGGAGGGGATGGCGGCCGGCCTGCCCATCCTCACCAATCGGCATCCCACGACCATCGTGCAACACGGGGCGACCGGGTTCGTGTGCGAGACGCCGGAGGAGATGCGCACACACGCGCGCCGCTTGCTGGACGATCCCTCCCTCGCCCGCGAGCTGGGCGACAACGCCCGCGCCTTCGTCGCCCGGCAGTTCGGCCCCGATCGCTTCCGCGTCGAGTTCACCCGTGCCGTGCAGGAAGCCCGCAAGAAGTGGGGCCGGCGCGCCGGGGTCCGGGAGCTGGCGGGCCGCTAGTCGCTCGGCGCAGAGGGTTGCGCTCTCCCGCGCGTCGGTGGAGTCTCCGGGGTCACTCCCCACCTCCCGATGCGCACCTCCCCCCTGTTCTTCCTCCTCGCGCTGAGCGCCGGGACCTCGCTGGCCGCCCAGGGCCGCGAAGGCGATATCGTCGTCCCCACCTTCCGGTTTGCCAACGGGCAGGTGCTCGACAACGTCAAGCTGCACTACACCGTGCTCGGGCAACCCAGGCGGGATGCGGGAGGCACGACGCGCAATGCCGTCCTGGTCCTCCACGGAACGGGTGGGACAGGGAGCGGCTTCCTGGGCGCGGGCTTCGCCGGGGAGTTGTTCGGCCCCGGCAAGCTGCTGGACACGACGCAGTACTTCGTGATCCTCCCCGACAACATCGGGCACGGCAAGTCGAGCAAGCCGAGCGATGGCCTGCGCATGAAGTTCCCCGCGTATGGCTACACGGACATGGTGCACCTGCAGCATGCCCTGCTGCAGGGGCTTGGGGTCAACCATCTCCGCCTCGTGATGGGGACCTCCATGGGGTGCATGCACGCGTGGGTGTGGGGATACACCTACCCAACGTTTGCCGACGGCCTGGTGCCGCTCGCCTGCGCGCCGACCCAGATCGCCGGGCGCAACCGGATGATGCGGACCATGATCCGGGACTTCATCACGCAGGACCCCGACTGGAAGGGCGGGGACTACACGTCGCCGCCGCGCGGGCTCAAGGCCGCGTCCGGGATCCTCTACATGATGACCTCGGCCCCGCTGGTCCAGCATCGCCAGGCGCCGACCCGCGACCGCGCCGACTCCACGATCCGCACGTACATCGAGGGACGCTTTCGCGCGCAGGACCCGAACGACATGCTCTACCAGTTCGATGCATCCAGCGACTATGACCCCTCGCCGCACCTGGAGAAGGTCACGGCCCCCGTCCTCGCGATCAACTCGGCGGACGACCTCGTCAACCCGCCCGAGCTGGGGCTCATGGAGCGCCTGATGCCGCGCGTGGCCAGGGGGAAGTACATCCTGATCCCCACGAGCGAGCGCACCCGCGGCCATGGCACGCATTCCCAGCCCGCGATCTGGGGGACGTACCTCGCCGAGTTCGTGAAGGGGCTGAAGTAGACGGCAGACGGCAGACGGCAGACGGCAGGGTCATACCCCCGTGCTGCCCGGGCTGCTCGTACTGCCCGTGCTTCGCAGTGGCGGTTTGAGGATGGCACGGATGCAGCACGAGCGGCACGAGAGGTCAGGGCCGCACGAGAAGCGTCCCCCCCGTGCTGCCCGGGCTGCTCGTACTGCCCGTGCTTCGCAGTGGCGGTTTGAGGATGGCACGGATGCAGCACGAGCGGCACGCGAAGTCAGGGCGGCACGTGATCTTCCCTCCGGGGGCCGTCCCGTGACGCTCAGGTGACGGTGCCACCGAGTTTGTGACCTCCATCACAGGCCCGCGTGCCCTTGCCGCTGCCGGATCGTCCTCGTTCGATGACCTCCCGCGCCCTCATCCTGCGGCTTCCCCTGCTCGGCCTGTTGTACGCGTGCGGGGGGCGGACGACCGTCGCGGCGCCCGATGCGCGCCCTTACGACGCAGCCCTTGGGCTTGCCTCGTTCGACACGGCCTGGTCGCGCATCAATGCCACGTACTACGACTCGACCTTCCGCGGCATCGACTGGGTGGGCCTCCGTGATTCGCTGAGGCCCGGGGTCGCGCGGGCCGCGCAGCCCGACGAGATGCGGCGCGCGATCCGGACCTTGTTCGACCGGCTGGGCGAGTCGCACTTCATGATCGTGCCGTCGGAGATCGCGCAGGCCATGCGCGGGGACTCCACGCGCCCGAGCGAGCCGGGCACGATCGGCGTGGGATTCCGGATGGTGGACGGCAAGGTCATGGTCAGCTCGGTGGAGCCCGGGTCGGTGGCCGAGCAGGCGGGGGTGCGCCGCGGGTGGATCGTGGAACGGGTCGGGCGCCGCGAGGTGGCGCCGCTCCTGGCCGCGCAACGCGCGTTGGACGATCCCACCGCCGCGCGCCGCGCCGCGATGCAACTGGTCTTGAGGCTCGAGGCCTCCGCCGGCACGTACCTCGGGGACACGGTGACGCTCGTCGCGCGCGATGGCGGCGGCAAGCGCCACGCCGTCACCATGGTCGCGACCGAGGCGCCGGGGCAGTTGGTCAAGTACCTGCAGCTGCCCCCACAACAATTCCACCTCGCGCACCGGCGCTACGCCGATGCCGCGGGGTGCGTCGGATGGGTCCACTTCAACACCTGGATGTTGCCGGTCCTCCCCGCGCTGGATCGGGCGATGGACTCGGTGCGGGACTGCCGCGGCCTCGTCCTCGACCTGCGCGGCAACCTCGGCGGGGTCGCCGGGCTGCTCATGGGGGTCTCCGGCTTCTTCGTCGACACGGCGGTGTCGTTAGGCACGCTGACGTCGCGGCAGACGACCCTGCGCTACCTCGTCAACCCGCGCCGCGCGACCTCGCGCGGTGAATCCGTGGTCCCGTACGGGGGCCGCCTCGCCATCCTCGTCGATCCCCTCTCGGCCAGCGCCTCGGAGCTGTTCACCGCGGGGATGCGGGACATTGGCCGCGCCCGGGTGTTCGGGGATACCACCGCCGGCGAGGCCCTCCCGGCCGCCGTCAGCCGGCTGCCGAACGGCGACCTGTTCATGCACGTCATTGCCGACTTCCATGCCCCCAACGGGGCGCGGATCGAGGCGACCGGGGTGGTCCCGGACGAGGTGATCCCCCTCCGCCGGGCGACGCTGCTCCGCGGGGAGGATGCCCCACTCGCCGCGGCGCTCGCCTGGGCGGGTCGGACTGCGGTCCAAGCGGCGGCACGTGGAACCTCGCCGGGCGGACAGCCGTAGGACTCGACGCGGAAGCCCGCGGTTCCGGCGTCACTAGATTCTCTGGCGGGGCTGGCGGCGGGTGTTCCCTCACACTATCGGAGATACGTTAGGTCATGAAGACGCGTTCGTTGGTTGTGCTGGCCGGCATGTCCCTCCTCCCGGTCACTGGTTCGGCCCAGCTTCCCGCCGCGAAGGACCTGATCCAGAAGTGGGCGACGGCAGTCAATGCGTCCGGATGGAAGGGGCACAAGTCCGCCCGCATGGTGGCCACCGTGGACCTGCCCGCGATGGGCATGAGCGCCAAGACCGAAGCCATCCAGATGTATGCGCCCGCGATGTCGATCCAGAAGACCGACTTCCCGGGAATGGGTGAGATGCGCATGGGCTTCGATGGCAAGACGGCCTGGATGACGAACCCGATGATGGGGGCGAGCATCGTGCCGGACTCGCTGCTGGGCGCCCAGCGTGAGGAGGCCGACCCGGATAACTACTCCCGGATGTCCGCCGCCATCACGAGCTCGGAGACGATCGAGAAGACCAAGCTCAACGATACGGAGTGCTACAAGGTCAAGCACACCTGGAAGAGCGGCCGTGTGACGCACGACTGCTTCTCGGTGGCCGATGGCTACATCGTCTGGTCGCAGTCCAAGGCGACGTCGCCCATGGGTGAGGTCGAGATGGTGCAGATGTTCTCCGCCTACAAGGACTACGGCGGTGTGAAGCGTGCCACGACCACGAGCACCGAGCAGGCGGGCCAGCAGATCATCATCACGCTCCAGAGCTGGGAGTGGGATACGGTCGATCCCAAGGAGTTCGAGCTCCCGGCGGACGTGAAGGCGCTCGTCACCAAGAAGCCGTAAGGCGACACGGGTCGTCGAGGCAACATCGATGACGTTGTTGGTGTCCAAAGGGGCGGCCGGAACCACCGGTCGCCCCTTGTGCTTTACCGGGTGTCGTGCAGCGTTTGGGCATCCCCGTTTCCCCTGAACCGAACCTGACCGTGATGTCGTTGTCCAAGGCGCGCTGGTTCTTTCCCCTCGCCAGCCTGCTCTTCCTGGCCGACTGCGGCACCAAGCAGTGGGTGGAGGGCGTCAGCGTGGAACACGTCCCTCGCGAGGTGATTGGCGAGGTGTTGCGGTTCACCCTGGTCTACAACCCCGGGGCGGCCTTCTCCGTCTACCTGGGCGAGTACTCGCGCGTCGTCTTCTCCGTCCTCGCCCTGATCGTGATCGCCATGCTCCTGCGGATGTACCAGGAGGCCGCACCGCATGACCGCGCGATGGGGGCCTCGCTCGGCCTGATCGTCGGCGGGGCCGTCGGCAACCTCTCGGACCGCCTGCGCTCCGCCCGCGGGGTGGTCGACTTCATCGATGTGGGGTTCGGCAACGCCCGCTTCTGGATCTTCAATGTCGCCGACATGGGGGTTACCGTAGGGGCGGTGATCCTGCTCTACCTCATGCTCACGCGCCCCGAACCAACCTCAGCGAGCGAATCCACATGACGGGAATCCTCACCGCTGTTGCGACGGCGGCCATGTTGTGCGATGCGGACATCGCCCGGCCCGCGAGCACGGTCAGCGCGGTCGACTCCAGCTATGCGCAGTTGTTCGCTGGCGGGCGGACCTTTTCGGAGTTCCTGAGCCGCGCCGAGCGTCGCAAGGAGCAGTGGGAGCGCAACTTCAAGCAGGCCGTGGTCCCTGATGCCCTGCTCGCCCGCGCGCGCGCGGCCCGCGGGCCGTGGAAGTTCCTGGTCGTGGCGGTGGACGGATGCTCCGACTCGGTCAACACCATCCCGTACCTGGCCAAGCTCACCGAACAGCTCATGGGGGCGGAGCTGCGGATCATTGGCAGCGACGTGGGCCGCGGGATCATGGATGCGCACAAGACGCCCGATGGGCGCGGCGCGACCCCGACGGTCCTCCTGCTCGACGCCAACCACACCGAGCGCGGCTGCTGGGTCGAGCGCCCCGCCGCCCTCATCACCTGGCTCGCGACCGAGAAGTCGCAGCGCTCCGAGAACGAGTTGTTCGAGGGGAAGATGGGGTGGTACGACAACGACAAGGGTCAGAGGACGCTGGAAGACCTGGTGGCGATGATGGAGAAAGCGGCGCGAGGGGAGACGGGCTGCTGAGTGGAGAACCACCTGCCACTGCGAAGCACGGGCAGCACGGGCAGCACGGGCAGTACGCGGGGCGCGCATTTGCAGACGGACGGCTCCCGTGCTGGCCGTGCTGCCCCGAGCTCGTGCCGCCCGTGCTTCGTTCTGGCGGTTGCAGTTACTGCGCGACCTTCCCGCCGGCGAGGTAGTCGATCGCGATTGCTCCCAGCGCCTTCATCCCGGGGACGAGCGCCTTCTCATCGGCGAAGAACTTCGGTGAGTGGTTGGGGGCCACCTTGGCCGGATCGCTGCCCGGGGGGGTGACGCCCAGGAAGAAGAACACGCCCGGGACTTCCTTCTGGAAGAGCGAGAAATCCTCGGCCGTCGTCGTCGGGCGCGCCTCGATCACCTTGCTGGCTCCAACGGCGCGCTGCAGCGAAGGCATCACGCGGGTGGTGAGCGCGGGATCGTTGTAGGTCACCGGGTTGCCTCGCTCGATCGTGACCACGGCCTCGGCGCCGCTCCCCTCGGCGATCGACGTGGCCATCCGGCGCAACTTGGCGTGGATCGAGTCGCGCTGCACTTCGTCGAAGGTCCGGATCGTCCCCATCATCTCGACCGAGTCGGGGATGATGTTGAAGCGGATCCCCCCGCGGATGTACCCCGTCGTCAGGATGGCAGGGGTCGTGGTCAGGTCCACCTGGCGACTGACGATGGATTGCATGGAGCTCTGCAGCTGTCCCGCAATCGTGATCGGGTCGACGCCGCCCCACGGGACGGCACCGTGCGTCTGGCGCCCGCGGATGATGATCTTCCACGTGTCGCTGCTGGCCATCAGTCCCCCGCCGCGCACCGCCACGGTGCCGGTCTCGAAGGGAAAGACGTGCAAGCCGAAGACAGCCTCCACCTTGGGGTCCTTCAGCGCGCCCTGTTCGATCATGACCCCCGCGCCGCCGCGCTCGCCGGGCATCCCTTCCTCATCCGGTTGGAAGAGGAAGACAACGGTCCCCGGGAGGTCTGCCTTCATCCCGGACAGCACCTCGGCGATCCCCATGAGGATCGCGACGTGGTTGTCATGGCCGCAGGCGTGCATCACGCCGACTTCCTGGCCGTTGAAAGTCGTCCGCACGGTCGACTTGAACGGGAGATCGACCTCCTCGGTCACCGGCAGCGCGTCCATGTCGGCGCGCAGGGCAATGACCGGCCCGGGCTTTCCGCCGCGGAGGACGCCAACCACCCCCGTGATGGCTACCTGCGTCCGGACCTCCATCCCGAGCTTTCGCAGGTGGTCGGCTACCAGCGCCGCGGTCCGCGTTTCCCGGTTGGAGAGTTCGGGGTGCTGGTGGATGTCGCGTCGCCAGGCCACGACCTTCGGTTCGATCGCGGCGATGCGGCGCTCCAGCTCGGTGGCGAGCCGGGAGTTGGGTTGTGCCGCGGCGGCTGAGCCGAGCGCGGCGATGGCGAGGGCAGGGAGGGCGAGGCGCATTGGGGGAGGGTAGGGCCCCGCAGGGGCCCCGGCAAGCATTCCGACCCCGTCGGCACCCGGTTAGGGGCCGCCAGCCCACCTGGGCGCAGCTCCCGCTGCGCGCGGGTTCCCTCAGGCCTCCTGCCGCTCGTGCTGCCCGTACCGCCCGGGCTGCCCGTGCCGCACGTACCGCCCGGGCTGCCCGTGCCGCACGTACTGCCCGGGCTGCCCGTACCGCTCGTGCCGCGCAGTGGCCTACGGGCGATCCCCCTCACGTGCCCCCATCCCCGAGCGAAGCCAGGAACCACCGCCCGTGAGGTTCCCCGGCGAAAGCCGGGGCCCAGTGTCGTTGCTCTCCCTCCGGGCACTCCGACCTGCGGATCCCAAGCCAATGCGATTCCCCTGCGAAGGCCCCGGGGCCCACTCTCGCGGAAAATTTTCATCGGGACGCGACAGGCGCCGATACTCCCAGGACCGACCATGTCGTCCGCCGCGCTCCCGACCTCCCCCCCGCTTCCCACCTCGGTGCTGGCGGCTGTCGCCCATTACACGGACGATGCCGTGGCCGTGCTCGACGCGACCGGGGCGGTCCGGTGGGTCAACGGGGCGTTCGAGCGGCTGACCGGATACTCCGCCGCGACCACCGAGGGCGCCTTGCTCGAGCGCCTGCTCCACGGGGACCAGACCGACAAGCTCCAGACCATGCGCCTGCGTGCGGCGGTGCTCTCCGGGGACCACTGGCGCGGGGAACTGCAGCACTACCGCAAGGACGGCACGCCGTTCCGGCACGAGATTGCCATCACCCCCGTGCCCGGTTCGCCGGATGTTTACCGTCTTTGGCTGAGCCGGGACGTCAGCGAGCGGCGTACCCTGGCGCGCCGATTCCTCGACCTGTCGGCGGTGGTCGAACTCTCGATGGACGGGATCGTCGTCCTCGACGACCAGATGCGGGTCCATATCGCCAACACGACCTACGCCACCCTCGTGGGCCGCGGGTCGGGTGCGGAGCTCGAGGGGATGTCGTGGCGTGACCTGCAGGATGCGGAGACCCTCGCGCACTTCGACCGCGTCGTGATGCCGAAGCTGGTGCTGGAGGCCGGGTGGCACGGGGAACTCCTCACGCGCCGGGCGGACGGCACGACGGTGCCCTGCGAGGTCACGATCTCGCTCCGCTCTGGCGGGATGGCGATGATCGTCCGGGACATCACCGAGCGCGCCGAGTACGAGGAAGCGCTGCGGCGCATGTCACTGCAGGACGCGCTGACCGGGTTGTACAACCGGCGCGGATTCACCCTGCTCGCCCAGCAGCTGCTCAACGTGGCGTCGCGCCAGCACGGGCATACCATCCTGCTGTACTTCGACCTGAACAAGTTCAAGCAGGT
>JAEUJL010000466.1 GCA_016794835.1 Gemmatimonadota bacterium
CGGCAACTTCTCGTCCCGCATCGCAGTGTTGTAAGCGAACCAGGCCACCACCGTCGCCATCTGCTTCATGTCCGCGGCCTGCACATGGTCCACCGTGTCCATGTTGGAGTGGTGGGTGCGCGAGTTGTACTCGAGCCGCTCTTGGATGAACTGGAAGCCCGGGAGCCCCACGCCATCAAAGGCGAGGTGATCGGTACTGGTGACCGATCGGGGGCCGAGGGTGTTCACGTCGAGGTCCTTGAGGGGGGCGATCCAGTCGCGGAAGATCGGCTCGACACCAAAATTCTGCTGCATCCAGATCCCGCGGATCTTCCCCGTGCCGTTGTCGATGTTGTAGTAGCCGGCCACCTTCTCGTGCCCGGGCTTGAGGGCCATCGTCGCGGGGTCGGCATAGTGGCGCTTCACGTACTCCCGCGCCCCCATCAGCCCCATCTCCTCGCCGCCCCACAGCGCCACGCGAATCGTGCGACGCGGCTTGGCGCCCACCGTCTTGAGGATGCGCAGCGCTTCCATCATCGCCGCGCTCCCGGACGCGTTATCCGTGGCCCCCGTCCCGGCATGCCACGAATCGAAGTGCGCCCCGACGATCACCACCTCATCCTTCAGCACGGGATCGGTCCCCGGGATCTCCCCCACGATGTTGAAGCCCTGGGGGGTGGCCTCCTCGTGGAACTTCACGCGCACGTCCAGCTCCACCTTGACCGGCACCCCCTTCGCCAGGATGCGCACCATCCGGTTGTAGTGCTCCACGGCGAGGGTCACCTGCGGCGGCACCGGGGGCGCGTTCGGTTCGCGGCTCCCGCCCGATCCCACGAACACCGTGCCCCCATCCACCCGCTGCGTCTGCCACGACATGTCGCTGCCGCCGGCGGACATGTCGCTGTCGCTCCCGCGGTCGAGCACCGCGACCACGCCCTCATCCACCCAGAACTTGTTGAGCTGCGCGGGGCTCACGCTCGGCGCCGCCGGGGCGCGCGCGATCGTGCGACCCGGGACCGGGGTCGACTCCGCCTCGGCCCGCTCCTTCTCGCCCATGCGCAGCACGATCGGCCCGTCCAACAGGTTCACCGGACGTTCGCGTTGCGGGAGGACGATCTTCCCGCGCAGCTTGCCGCGGTACTTCTCCAGGTCGGCGGGGGTGTCGATCAGCACCTGCACCACCTCACCCTGCACGACACCGTTTGTCCCGGGGGTCCACGCCTTGGGGTAGCCGATCAGGGGCTGGATCTGCGGCTCGATCATGTGGCCGCTGAACCGCTCCAGGGACCAGCTGCGTCCCATGCTCCACGGCTCCATGGCGACGTTCTGGAATCCCCACTTCTTCATCTGCTCCATCGCCCACGCGCCGGCCGACTTGAAGCCGGGGCTCCCGGTGAGGCGCGGGCCGTGGACGTCGGCCAACCAGGAAATGGTCTCCATGACCTGCGAGCGCTGCAGTCCTTCCTCGCGGATCTTGCCGAGCATCTGGTAGTCGAGCTTTTCCTGGGCGACCAGGGGGACGGCGGAAAGGAGCAGGGTGAGGACGACGCGTCGCATGGGTGACCTGGAGGTGGGGCGCACGCCGCGAAGCTACCGTCGGAACCACGCACGGGGGAGTCAGGAAGAGACCCCCCGAAGCGATCGGGTTGGGTGAACCGTCGACGTCCCCGCTACCGACGGGTTCGCGCGGCCTCCACGATCACCTCGAGCGGGATGAACCACCCCGTCTCCGCCGAGCGGACCTCCATCCGCCAGGTACCGGGCCGGACCGC
>JAEUJL010000487.1 GCA_016794835.1 Gemmatimonadota bacterium
GCGCTAGTCGACCAACCGCAGCGGCATCACGAGACAGAGGTACCTGGCGGATTCCTTCCAGCCCTCCGGCTCCATCGTGGTGGCGCGCTCCGGGTGCTTGAACGTGAGGCGAATCTCCTCCGTCGGCATGTAGCGCAGCACTTCGAGCAGGTAGAGCCCGTTGAACCCGATGTCCATCGGGTCGCCCGTGTACTTCACCGGGATCTCGTCCTGTCCTTCGCCCAGGTCAGGCGTCTGCACCGAGAACTTCAGCAGGGCTGTGTTGAACGACAGCTTCACGCGATGCGTCTGGTCTGACGCCACCACGGACATGCGCTTGAGCGCCGAGATCAGCTCCGCCTTCTCGATGATCGCGATGCGATCGTTGTCGCGCGGGATGACGGACTCGTACGGCGGATACGGCCCCTCGATGAGGCGGGTGTACACCGAGACGAACGGGGAGCGGAAGGCAATGTGGTTCTCCCCGCGCCCGACTTCGACCTCCTCATCCGTCGGGAACAACTTGCGCACTTGCTCGAGGGCCTTCGGCGGGATGATGAACTCCGCCTTGCTGCCTCCCTCGTAGGCGAGCTCCATCTTGGCCAGCCGGTGTCCGTTGGTCGCAACCATGCGGAGCGTGTCTTCGCGGACTTCCCACAGGACGCCGTTGAGGATGGGTCGGCTTTCCTCCGTGGACACCGCAAACGCCGTGTGGGAAATCAGCTGCTGAAGCTCGCCCGAACGCAGCCGCCAGGCGGACTTGAAGTCCACGGTGGGGAAGGCCGGGAAGTCGTCCTTGGGCAGCCCGAGCAACTTGAACTTGGACTTGCCACACTCGACGACGATCCGCTGCTCGCCCATCGCCGCGAGCTTCACCGGACTTGGCGGGAGCTCGCGCACGATCTCACTCAGCTTGCGCGCCGGGACCGTGATGCCACCCGGAGCCTCCACATCCGCGGCGACCTCCATCGACACGCTGATATCGAGATCGGTTCCGGAGATCCGGAGTCCGCGATCCGTGGTCTCGAGGAGGAGGTTGCCGAGGACCGGAAGGGTGGTCTTGGCCGGCACGGCGGCCGAAACGGCCACCAGGGCTTCCTGGAGCTTCTCCCGGCTGATGGTCAGGCGCATGTCTGAAAGGGTGGTAAGAGAGCGGTCCTGCGAGAAGTCCCCCTGGTCCTGCGTTCTACTCTGTTCTTAGAAGAGATAAGAAACAGGGTATTAGTGATAGGGGCTGTGGAAATGTGGAAGTGACCTCACCTACGACGTGAGGGCACGCTTCGCAGCCTCCAAGCGCTGCAAGAAGATAGCATCGGTCGCAATCTGTTCGGCGGCGCGTTCGAGACTGTGGATGACTGTGGAATGATCCCGGTTTCCGAACACGACCCCGATGTCCACCAGGTGCATGGCCAGGAGTTCTCGACAGAGGTGCATGGCTGCTTGTCGAGGAATGGTGAGGTTCTTCGTGCGGGACTTGGAGCGCAGGGCCTCGGACGTGACCCCCCAGTCCCGTGCGACGGCGCCCTGGATTCGCTCGGCGGTGATGGCAGGGACCTCCTCGAGGCCGCCTTCTATGGACCGGCGCAGCTTGTCCCGCAGCGCTTCCTGGGCGAGCGCGAGGGTGATATCCCGGCGCTTGAGGGACGCGTAGGCCAACAAGCGGATGACCGCGCTTTCCAGTTCGCGCACACTGGACCGGATGTGTTCGGCCAGGAAGCGGATGACGTCATCCGAGATCTGGCGCTGGAGCTGGTCGAGCTCGGCCTTCTTGCGCAGGATGGCAATGCGGAGCTCGAGGTCCGGGAACTCGATATCCGCCACCATTCCCCATTGGAACCGGGAGACCAGGCGGGCTTCGACATTGCCCAGGTCATCCGGGGAGCGATCCGAGGTGAGGATGATCTGTCGTCCCGCCTCGTAGATCGCGTTGAATGTGTGGAAAAACTCCTCCTGCGTCGCCTCCTTGCCCTTGAGGCTGTGCACGTCGTCGACGAGGAGGAGATCGGTCTCGCGGAAGCGCCGACGGAACTCCGGCATGGAGTTGGAGCGCAGGGCCTGGACGTACTCGTTGGTGAACTGCTCGGCGCTCAGGTACACGATGCGGAGGTCGGGCGTGCGCTTGAGGATTTCCTGCGCCACGGCCTGCATGAGGTGGGTCTTTCCCACACCGGTGGCCCCATACAGGAAGAGCGGATTGAACATCTGCCCCGGGGCATTGGCCACCGCGAGCGCCGCCGCGGCCGCGACTTCGTTGCTCTTGCCGACGACGAAGTGGTCGAAGGTGTAGCGGGTGCTGAGGAGGGGCCGCGG
>JAEUJL010000500.1 GCA_016794835.1 Gemmatimonadota bacterium
CACCCGCTCGACGTACGCGCGCGAGTCGTAGTTGGTGTGATAGGTGCCAAAGCCGTAGCCATTGGCCCCAATGAACTCGATCGACAACGTCGGCACGCCAAGAAAGTCCTGGAACGGGACGAAGTCCGCCCCGCTGCCCAGTGCCTTGAGGTCCGGCGCGCTCCCTGCCTCGCGACGCGCCGCCTCCGCGGCCCACCCGTCGAACACGTTCCCGCTATCGGCGGCCACGCTCCGCGCCACGTCCGCGACGAAGTCGCGCAACGAGGGCACACCGCCCGGGTCAAATCGGCCACGCATGTACATGTCAATGTTGACATAGGCGATGAGGCGCTCCTTCAGCTGGTCGCGAAAATGCTCGGCGTGCTCGGTGGATCCGACCAACCCGAACTCCTCCGCGTCCCAGAACGCCACCTGGATCGTGCGCTCGGGACGCCACCCGGTCCGCGCCATCCGGCCGAGGACGCGGGTCAGCTCGAGCAGCGCGGCACTCCCCGTCCCCGGGTCGACCGCGCCAAAGGTCCAGGCGTCGTGATGCCCACCCAGGAGGATCACTCGCTCCGGCTGCGTCCGGCCACGCAAGGTCGCGACCACGTTGGCGATCGGCCGCAGCCCGTCGTCCATGCGCACGCGCACGCGGAGTGCGGCCGGCCCGGGGCCGGTACGATACGTCACCCCGGGCACGCGCCCCACGAACGCGGGCGGCACCTCGGCGCCGCCTAACGCGGCCAGCACATGGCGCGCCTCGCCCCAGCTGATCGCCACCACCGGGATCTTCGGCAGGGTGGGCGCCCTGGACGGGTCGAGGCGCGGGGCACCGGCGGTGGCCGCGACGCCCGGGGTGAGCGGGTCGCCGTGGAAATACCAGGAGAGCTTGGCATTCCCGCGTTGGAGCATCTGCTCGCCGCGCCAGTAGCCCGGGGGCCACACGGCGCCGCGCGCAAAGCCATCGTCGGCGGGATCGGAGTAGAGCACGATGGCGCGCGCCCCGGCCTCCTGCGCCGTGTGCACCTTCACCGCCCGGTGACTCCGTCCATACCGCGCGAGCACCACGCGCCCCCGCACCTCGATACCCAACGCGCGCAGGGCCTCGTAGTCCGCCGGCAGGCCATAGTTCACATACACCACCTCGCCGGTCACGTCGCCGGACGCCGAGTAGGCGATGTACCCGTCGCCAAGGTCCGGATGCGCCGAGGTCGGATCTTCAGCGATGGCGGCCTCACGCAAGGAGAGTTCGCGTGCGACCGGCGCCGTGAGCGTGACGGCGACCTCACGCGGCACCGAGAGCCATGCCTGGTAGTCGTGGCGCTCCACCTGCCACCCGTAGCGCCGCAGGCTGCGCTCGAGGTGTGCGATGACGGCGCGGGAGCCATCGCTCCCGGACGGGTGCGGCCGCGCACTCAACGGGCGATGGATGGCCGAGATCGAGTCCGCGTTCACCAACCGATGGAACCGTTGTTCCACGGCGGCCTGGCCGGCGCGACGAGACGGACGGTAGCCGAGGAACGACTCCTGTGCGGCCACCGGCAGCGCGAGGATCAGGACGATCAGGGCCGAACGATTCATCGGGGAACCACGGGGAGCACCAAGCGCGACGGATACCGGGCGTCATGGTGGATCACCTGGCGTGCTCGCTCCACCCTCGCACTCGTGCCAAACGGCTCGCCGGTGTTGGGGTTCCGGTCGTAGCGCGGGAAGTTGGACGATGAGACTTCCAGGCGAATCCGGTGCCCCGGCAGGAAGACGTTGGAGGTTGCCCCCACGTCGATGGTCACCTCGGCGGGCTGCCCCGGGGTGAGCAGCTCCGGCGTCGTCCGGCCCTTCCGGTAGCGCGCGCGCTGGATGCCATCGGTGAGGGCCCGGGCGGTGCCATCCGGGTGTACGTCAACCAGCCGCGCCGTGAAGTCGGTATCGAGGGCGGACGAGCTGATCCACAGGTGGAGGGTGATGTACCCCGTCACCTCGAGTGGCCTCGTGAGGACTTCCGATGAGTACACGAGGACGTCGGCCCGGCGCTCGACCTCACGCATGTCGTGGGGCGCGCGCGAATAGGCGCCGGACGACCCCGTCGGCACCGGTGCCTCCGGATCATAGGTGAAGGTGTCGATCGGTGCGCCGGCA
>JAEUJL010000512.1 GCA_016794835.1 Gemmatimonadota bacterium
GCTGCCATCGCCGGCGGGGCTCCTGGGCGACCGGACTGCCACTACCCGCCTCGGGCCTGCAGTTCGCGTCGCCATGCCTCGAACGCGCGAGGCAGGAACGCCGGGCTGAACATCGCCCAATCCCCCAAAGACGGGGAGAAGCGAAACGTGGCGGCCGCGTCCGCCGACGCGATCCCTCGCGTGAAGGCTGCACGCGCCGCCACCTCCACCTCACCGAGCATGTCGAGATAGCGGGCCACGTCCCCATCGGTCGCCACCGGCCCATGCCCCGGCACGTAGCGTACCGAACCGCCCCGGCGCATCGCGCGCACGCTCGCCGCGAGTGTCCCCGGCCGCGCATCCACGTAGTTGGGGAACATGTTGTTCCACACCAGGTCCCCGCAGAACGTCACCGCCGGGTCATCCAGTTCAATGGACACGTCGCTGGCCGTGTGACCGGAGCGCGGCACGAGCCGCACCATGCGTCCGCCGAGGTCGAGCGTCGTCGGTGCGGCGGGATCGACCACGATCGCCGTCGCGAGGGCCGAGGCCCGAATGGCGTCCGGCGGCGTGTTGCGCGCGGCGAGGTCGCGGGAGGCCGCCGTCAGGTGCACGACGGCGTGACCGGCGTCCCCGGCATACCCGGCGAGGCCGTTCACGTGGTCGCTGTGATAGTGCGTGCACACGACGTGCGTGGGCCAACGCCCAGTGAGGGCGCGGGCCTGTTCCCCCAGCCAGCGGGCGCCGGCCACCGTCATGAGCCCCTCGATCACCAGCACCCCCGAGCGCCCCGCCACGATCCCGCCGTTGGCGACCGTCGTCATGTCGCCAGCGAGCGGCGTCGAGACGAGCGCCCAGACGCCATCCGCCACCATCTCGAGGCGCCCGAACGGCTCGACCGCAACGACGCGCGCACCGCGTGGCGCCGCCCAGGCCCGCCGCGCGAGCAACGGCATCGCGGCAGACGCGAGCGCGAGGTGCCCGGCACAGCTCAACGCTTCGTGGAGAAACGCCCGACGACCTGTCATTGACCCTCCGGTGTGGGGCGGGCTAGCCGCCATCGAGGTCCCGGCTCACCGCCGGCAACTCCGGCGGCGAGGCCCCCTGCAGCCGCGCGACGATGCGATCGCCGTGGTACCGCCCATTCTCAATGAAGACCTTGTTGGCATCGTACCCGGCGGTCACCACCCCGGCCACGAACACGCCGGGCACGTTCGTCTCCATCGTCGCCGGGTCGTGTTGCGGGATGCCGCTCGCGGGATCGATCGTGACACCAACGGTTCGCAGCAACTCGGTGTCCGGGGCATACCCGGTCAGCAGGAAAACATGGTCGGCCGGGAGGCGCTCGGTCGTGCCGGCCGCATCCACCACGGACACATGCGCCGCGTCGATCCCTGTCACGCGCCGTTCCCAGCGGACGGCGATGCTCCCTTCGGCGACGCGGTTGGTGAAGTCCGGCAGGACCCACGGCTTGATCTTCTTGTCGAAGGTCGCGCCAAAGTGCACGAGCGTCACCCGCGCCCCGCAGCGCCACAGGTCCAGCGCCGCCTCCGCGGCGGAGTTGCCCCCGCCCACCACGACCACATCCTGCTGGAAGGCCTGGTGCCCCTCACGGTACGCGTGGCTGACGTGCCCAAGGTGCTCGCCCTCGACCCGCAGCAGGTTGGGCGACCCCCAGTAGCCGGTGGCGACCACGACGGCACGGGCCGTGATCCGTCGCCCGGTCCCGCGCCGGTCCGTCAACACCTGCAAGGCGGGGGCGGCCCCCTCGATCGCCAGCACGGACTCATATTGGCGAACGGTCAACCCGAAGTGCTGGACCACCGCACGGTAGTAGACCAGGGCATCGCGCCGCGTGGGCTTGGGATCCGCGATGACGAACGGGAGCCCGCCTAACGACAGCTTCTCCGCGGTGGAGAAGAAGGTCGCCTGCAACGGGTACTGCGTGATGGCCTGCACCACGCAGCCCGCCTCCACGACGATCGTGGCCAACCCGGCGCGCTGCGCCGAGATCGCGGCCGCCAGGCCACACGGGCCGGCACCCACGACCACGACGTCGGCGTGGTCACTCACGGGGTCAGCCGGACCCCGGCGCGACGTCGATGATCTGGTCGCGGCGTGTCCCGACGCTCACATAACGCACGGGCGTCTCCACCAGCGCCTCCAGTCGCGCGAGGTAGGCCCGGGCCGCTGCCGGCAGGTCCGCCATCGACCGACAGTCCCCGGTCGACTGCTGCCAGCCGTCCATCCATTCGTAGACGGGCTCGAGCTGCTCCAGCGCCGTGATGTCCGCCGGAAACTCACTCAGCACCTCGTCGCCATGACGGTACCCCGTGCACAGCGCCACGCGATCGAGCGTGTCGAGCACGTCCAGCTTGGTCACCGCCAGCCCCGTGAGCCCGTTGACGCGCGACGCATACCGCACGACCACCGCATCGAACCACCCGCAGCGCCGCGGCCGCCCCGTCGTCGCACCGAACTCGTTCCCCAGCTGGCGCACCCGCTCCCCCAACTCGGCGTCGAGCTCGGTGGGCAACGGGCCGTTCCCCACGCGCGTGGTGTAGGCCTTCACGATCCCCAGCGCGGCGTGAATGGCCGTCGGCGCGATCCCTGCCCCGGTCGCCGCACCACCCACCGTCGTGCTGCTGCTCGTCACGAAGGGATAGGTCCCGTGGTCCACGTCCAGCAGCGAGCCCTGCGCCCCCTCCATCAGGACCGAGGCACCGTGCCCAAGGGCCCGGTGCAGCGCCACGCTCAAGTCGTCGGCCAGTGCGAGCAGTCGCGCCGACACACGGCCCACGCTCGCAAGCACCTCATCCGGGTCCGCCCGCTGGGACGAGCCAAAGGCCGCGAGGCGCATGTTGGCATGGTCGCAGCCGCGTTGCACCAGCTCCCGCAGTCGCTCCGGGTGCTTGAGGTCCACCACGCGAATGCCGCGCCGCCCCGCCTTGTCCTCGTACGCCGGGCCGATCCCACGCCCGGTCGTCCCGATGGCGCGACTCGCCTGGCTCTCCTTGTCCACCAGCTTGTGGTAGGGCATCACCAGGTGCGCTCGATCGCTCACGTACAGGCGACCCTCGACGTCGATCCCGTCGCGCACGAGTTCGTCGACCTCGGTGAACAGGGTCTCCGGATCGAGCACCACGCCGTTCCCGATCGCGCATCGCACCCCGGGGTGCAGGATGCCGCTCGGGATCTGGTGCAGCACAAACGAGTCGTCGCCGATGTGCACCGTGTGTCCGGCGTTGGCGCCCCCCTGGTAGCGGACCACCCAATCGGCACGCTCGGCAAGCACGTCGACGAGCTTACCCTTCCCCTCGTCGCCCCATTGGGCGCCGACTATCACGACCGTCCTGGTCTTCGAATCGAACATGGGTGCCGGGCAAAAAAAGACGCCCCGGCGGGAGTCGGCGGGGCGTTGGGGAAAGCTACGGCTGGGCCCAATGGGAATCAACCGCGGGCCGCTACCTCAGCTTGCCCATCGCGCGTTCCAGGTCGGCCTCCAGTCCGGACCCGATCATCGTCCCACCCGACTCGAGCACCACACGCTCGGCATGCAACAGGTCGGCCTCCTCCGTCAGCGCAATCAGCAATGACGTCCCCTCGGGAATGCCGCTCCCCATCTGCTTGAGCAATGCGTCAGGGAATCCCGCATCGATGAAGTGCGCCGCCACCCCACCCAACAGGGCTCCCGTGATCAACCCGATCCCCGGCAGGAGCATCGCCGCCAGCGCACCCACGGCCGCGCTCTTTCCAAGTCCCCAGTCCTGCGTCTCGGTGAATTCCACGCGCCCGTCGGCCATCCGCTGCACGAGTGCGACATTCCCCAGTCGGGCCCCGGCATTCTTGAGCCGATCCAGGCCGGACTTCGCCCCCATCGTGGTTGGATACGATGCGACGATGATCTTCTTGGAGTCTGGTGCTGGCGTCGGGACGGTCATGGCAGGCGACAGTGAGGTGGTGGGCCGCGCGCGCGGGGCGGCGCAGGTGTCCGTAGCTAACTACGCCACGCGCTGAACCACAAGATGATCGCGACCGCACAGCCGAGTCCCGTCTTGGCTGCGGCCGCCATCACGCGCCCGATCAGCGCGCCCGTGGCGACCCGCGTGGCGGAGCTCCCCGTGGCTTCCTTGCGCGTGTACTCCATCACGAGGGCGCCGGCAAAGGCCCCGGCGAACGCGCCGATCACCGAGCCGATAATGGGGACGGGGACCCCAGCCATCGCGCCCGCGATCCCCCCGAGGATGGCCCCCCACCCCGCGCGCGACGACCCACCGTACTTGGTGGTGTACTTCGTCGACAGCGTCCACTCCAACACTTCGGCCAGGATCGCGAGGGCCACCGCGACACCGATCGCGAGTCCCGAGATCTCTGCGGCCGGAACGAACCAGTTGTACAGGAGCGCCGCGCCCACCATCACCCACAGACCGGGAAGGCCGAGCGGGACGAGGAAGAGCGACAGCGCGAAGACCGCAGCCAGTGCCAGCAGTGCCATGTCGTCAGGGGCGTGTGGTCAGCAGCGTGGAGAGGAGACGGGCCACCTCGTCCGCACCGCGACCGGTGAGCCCTCCTACGGTGTCGACGGGTCGGTGGATTCGGGCGAGGGTGCGCCACGTCCCGCCACTCACGGTCACCGCCGGCCACCCGGCATCCGCGAGCGCCACGCCATCGGTCAGCAGCCCCGGGATGATGCCAGATACCCGGATCGTCCCCGCACGCGCGACCGCCGCCCCCAACGGCCGGGACTGCGCGCCATGCACCATGCATCGCAGCGCGCCGTCGTCGTCCACCGTGTCGACGTTGATCGCGGTCCCGGGGTCGCGGCCGCGGACCCACGCCCGCATCCCGGCAAGCCCCAGCTCCTCGGCGCTCGGGAAGACGACGCCTAACGAGACGGTCGACGGCAGTTGCTCGATGGTGGCCAGCACCGCGGCGACCCCGGTCCCGTTGTCCCGTGCCCCTGGCGAGTCCTCCCCTACCGTGGCGAAGGACAACACGACCCCCGCCAGGGTCCCGACCAGCGGGATCACCCAGGGCGCCTCCCGGCCGGCGGGCCAGGCGACGCCGACGAGCACGGTCGCGGCCAGGGCGCCTCCCAACGCGACCAGGAGGGCCGCGCGCACCAGGGTCGGCATCGGCTGGGACTTGGTGTCGAGGTGCGCCACCAGCCACACCGTCGGCGCCCCGCGCACGCCGACCAGGTTGGTCCCCGTCCGCCGCGCGAGCGGAAGGGAGAGGACCCCCGTGCGCGCGGCCCACCGCGACACCAGCGCCACGGCGAGGGCCAGCACGCCTAACGAGAGGGACGCCGGCCCCATCGCCCCCCCGCCCCGCCAATGCACCGCCGTGCCAGCCAGGGCCGCCGCAACCAACGCGCAAACGACCGGCACCATCCAGCGACCGACCGCGGCCGAATACGTGAACGGCTCCTCCGTGACGGAGAAGCCGTGTCGCTCCAGCACCCCCCGACACCACGCCCGCGCGTCGGCCTCCGCGGCACTCCCCGCCGGGCGCGGCTGGCCCCCGACGACGTGCAGGTGGCGGCCAGCGCGCGGCAGGGGCGTCGCGTCAGGCACCGCGGCCGAGGCCTGCCTCACGCAGCAGCCGATCCACGTCCGCCAGGTCGGCCGCCGACGCGTCCAGCAGCGGCAGGCGGACCGG
>JAEUJL010000519.1 GCA_016794835.1 Gemmatimonadota bacterium
CTGACGTCCGTCGCCTTGAATGCATGGACGTCCTTCGCATGGCAGTCCACGCACATCAGGTTCTTGAGTGCGGACGAGTCACTCTTGAAGTGCACGGCGTGGCCCGCGGTGGCGATCACCCGCTTCCAGCTCGAGTCCGCCTGCGTCTGCTCGTGGCATTCCCCGCAGATGCGGTTCGGGACCGGGGCGTGCTCCGGGATCTTCTCCGGTCGGTCGAGGACCCAGTAGTAGAGTTCCTGCGCGCTGGCAAAGATCGACTGCTGGTGGCAGGCGTGGCATTCCAGCTTGTCGTGCTCCGACACACGAAAGCGGGTGAATGCCCCCTTCATGACGTGACAACTCGAGCAGAAGTCGTTGTCATGCATCATGAAGTTCCAGCTCCACGCCCCGGCCCCTCCGGCGACCCCGAGCGTGAGGACGGTGGTGGCGCCTAACGCGATCTTCGCCCCGCGCGAGCGGGTGACCAGCCAGGTGATGATCTCCCGACGGCGCCGCCACGCCAGGGTGCCCCCGACGACGGCGACGATGGCCCCGACGACCACCCCGCCGATCTGGATCCACTGGGGGACTTCGCTGAACAGGAAACGGAAGAGCGCCGCCGCTCCGCCGGGCAGTGGCGCCTGGTCGAACCGGATGGAGTCCGCCGACGCGGAGTCGTGGATCTGCGCGACGGCCTGCGCGCCAGCGCGGGTTGCCGTGGCGAGCACAGACGCAACAGCGGCGAGGAACCAGGATTCGGTTCCTCGCCGCCGCCTGACGGTCAACGACATGCCCAACGGACGGCTCAGTTGGTTGCCTGGGCCTTCAGGATCAACTGGTCATACGGCGCCAGCCGGGAGAGCGGCACCGGCGACGGCACCCCGTAGTCCTTCTGGATCTGCGCCATGCTGGCACGGAGCAGCGCCTTCACGAGGAACGGGTTGTGGACCTCCGATCCGTGCATCTTGGCGAGGTTCGAGTTGAAGCTCGCCCCGCGCGCGGTCGTCACCTTGCCGGCGGCGAACTCGGTGGCCGGGATCTTCCCGTTGGCCCGCCCCGTCGCGATCTGCTGGTCCAGCGCGGTGTACAGCGTCTTGATGTCGAGCTCGGTCGTCGTGAAGACCGTGCGCGCACTGGCTTCCGTGTGGCAGCCCGAGGCCGCGCAGCTCTTGAACGACCGCTGGGTCACCTGGGTGCACGACTGGTCCGCGGTCGGCGCCCCGTTCGCATCCACGCACGGGATGGCGGTGAAGCGATGCCCGGTGACGGTCACGACGAAGTTGTTGGTCGCCTTGTCGCGCACGTCGTACTTCGAGAGGTGACAGCCCGCGCAGAGCTTGGGGTTCTTGTCCGACCCGTGCGAACTGTTGGTTTCGTCGAACTGGATGCCCGGGGGCCACCAGCCGGCCGAGCCGAGGAGCAGCGGGCCGTGTGGGGCATGCGGCGTGTCCCGCGATCCGGTGAAGTCCGGGTTGCCGCGACGGTTGTGGCACTTCACGCAGAGGTTGTTCTCCGGGTCGCGCGAGTCGACCGGATAGCGCAGCTGCTTGGGATTGCCGGAACCGTGCGGGTCATGGCAGACGACGCATGTCACGCCCTGTCCGGTGGCGTTCGTGGCGAACGTCTTGTCCGTGTAGTTCGTGTTGACGCCCCAGTTGGCCAGGACGGCCTGCCCGATATGGCACCCCTGGCAGGCGGAACGCGGACCACCAGGCACTTCAGGCGCGGTGGCCGTCGTGCCGTTGTAGGCGCGGGTGTAGGACGTCGCATGGCGCGACTTGCGCCACTCCTCCACGAACGGATGGTGCGAGCCCGAGTGGCACTCCGAGCAACCGTTGGTGATCGCGCGACCGGTGTCCGCCTTGATCGACGGGAGCATCTGTCCGCGCGTCGGGACCCCGATGTGCTGGAGGCCAGGTCCATGGCAGCTCTCGCACTGGACGTCCTGGTACCGCGCGTCCTTGGTCGACCGCCAGCCCACCGTGGTATCGGTGACCGCGTTCCCCAGGTTGTTCACCGTGTGGCACGCCTGACACAGCCCCTGCTTGCCCGCATTGGCATCGAGGGTCTTCCAGGCACCTGCGTGTTTGGTCTCCTTCCACTTGCCCTGCTGGCTCACATGGCAATTGCCGCACACCGTCAGCTTGGCCGCCTGGTCGTCGTACCCGACGAAATTGGCGGCCGCAGCCGGTGGCGCGGCGAAATTGGGACCATCACGATAGACAATCTTCTCATCCACGCACGCGGCGAGGACGAAAGCAGCACCGGCGATCGCCGGCCAACGGGCCATCCAACGACGTACACGCATCGACGTACACCTCACGAGAGAGTGGTGTCGTACCGATACGTGCTCGACAACGGAGGGGGATCGCGCTGTAACTGCGATCATTGAGGGGCACGTCCGAGTATTCCGGACCGAACATAAACCCCGAATGAACTTCCGGAACTCCGGGATTCCCCTACACGCGTGTCACGTTTCCCTCTCGGCGCTGTTGGCGCGCACATAGCGCACGACGAACAGCCCACCGCCAATCACGAGGGCGACCGGCAGGAGATACACGAGAAGATTCAAACCTTCCGCCTTTGGCTCCAGCAGGACCCACTCCCCGTACTTCCCGATGAAGTACGCCCGGATCTCCTCGGGGCTCTTCCCGGCGGCGAGCTGCTCGCGCACCAGCCCCTTCATCTCCAGGGCCAGGTCGGACGGCGAGTCGGCGATCGACAACCCCTGGCAGACCGGGCAGCGCAGCTCCGACGCGACCTCGCGCGTGCGACGCTCGAGCGCGGAATCCGCCCCGGTCACCGGTCGCACCGCCGTGTCCTGCGCTGTGGCGGACCTGGCGACGACGGCCACCGCCAGCGCCGCGAGGATGCGCATCGGTCGGCGACGAGTTGATTGGTGCGCGCTCACGGAGTGCCGGCGGGAGCCGCGAGCAGGCTGTCGAGCTTTTGCATGAGCAGGCGGTCCGTCACGGCGCCAATGTGCTTGTAGGCCACACGGCCGTCCTTGGCGATGAAGAAGGTCTCTGGGGCACCGTACAGGCCGTAGTCGATGGCGGTCCGGGTGCGCGCGTCGTTCACCGACGGATACGACTGCCCCCCCATCTCATCGATCCAGCGCTTCCCCGCCGATGGCGAGTCGTTGTACAGCACGCCGTAGAACTTCACCCCTCGCGTCGCATAGTCCGCGGCGACCTCAGTGAGCGCCTGGTGCTCGCGGCGACACTCCAGGCACCAGGACGCCCAGAAGTTGAGCACCACCACCTGCCCACGCAGCTCGGAGAGGCGGATCGTGTCACCGACGGCCCGTTCCTGCCCGGGCTCACCCGGCGCAAACACCTCCAGGGCAAAGTCCGGCGCCATCTTGCCGGGGAGCGGCGACTTGATCTCCCCCGGATCGCGCGTGAGTCCAAAGGCGAGCAACGCGATGATCGGGAGGGCAACCACCCCCGCCATGCTGGCACGTCGCCAGTTCATCCCCGCGGCCGGAGTCACCTCGGGAGTCGTCATGTGGCAGCGACCGGTGCGGGGCTGGCCAGCGCCGGCTCAGGTTCGGTGACCACGGCGGGCGCCTGCCGGCGGAACGGCGCGATCGAGATGAGCGCACCGAGGCAGATGATCATCCCGCCAGCCCAGATCCACGGCACCAGCGGCTCAACGATCACCCGCAAGGTCGCATTGGTCCCGTCCTGCGCGAAGGCCTGCAGGTTCATGTAGATGTCCCCCGACGGGCGACTGCGCACGGCGGGCGTCGGGACGGGCTGCTGCGAGGTCGGATAGAAGTTCATCCGCGGGTCGAGGCGGGCGATCTCGCGCCCGTCCCTGAGGATCGCGACGGTCGTGCCAATCACCGAGCGCTGTGGCTCCTCGCGGCCCCACACCTCCTCGAGCCGCACCTGCAAGCCCCCCACCGTCATCGACTCGCCCTTCTTGAGCGTGGCTTCATGTTCAGCACGGAAGGTGGACGAGGCGGTGATGGCCACGGCGACCGCCACGACACCGAGGTGGGCGACATAGCCGCCGTACCGCCGGCGATTCGTGGCCAACAGGTTGCCGAGGGCGTCCACCGCCGATTCACCACGCATCCGCATCCGCGCGCGTGCGCCTTCGACAAACTCACCAATGTTTGCCACCGCCGCAAAGGCGGCAAAGGCAAACGCCATCACCGCGTAGGGCGACCTCGCCCCGGCGAAGACCGACACGAGCAGCCCCGCGACGGCGCCGACCAGCGGGGGGAGCAACTTGCGTCGCAACGTGGCACGGTCCGCTTCCTTCCACGGCAGCGCCGGCCCCACGCCCATCAGGAACAGCAGGGCGGCACAGATGGGGATCGTCATCCGGTTGAAGAACGGTTCCCCCACCGAGACCTTCTCGCCCCGGATGGCCTCCGCAAAGAGCGGGAACAACGTCCCGACCAGGACGGTGAAGGTGAAGGCCGTCAGCAGCAGGTTGTTGAAGAGGAACACGGTGCCACGCGACGCCACCCCTTCCAGCTTGCCGAAGCTCACGAGGCGCTCGCTGTTCCCGGCCACCAGGACGAACGACGCGAGCAGCGTGATCGCGATGGCGACGAGGAAGTAGTAGCCGATGAGCCCCTCGGTGAAGGCGTGCACGGAGGAGAGCACGCCGGAGCGCGTGAGAAACGTCCCGAGGATGGTGAGCGCGAAGGTGGCGACCACCAGGTTCAGGTTCCACAGCTTGAGCAGGCCGCGCCGCTCCTGGACCATCACCGAGTGCAGGAACGCGGTCGCCGTGAGCCAGGGCATGAACGACGCATTTTCCACCGGGTCCCACGCCCAGTAGCCGCCCCATCCCAGCACTTCGTACGACCACCACATGCCGGCGATGATCGCCGCGGTGAGGAACGCCCAGGCGCCCAGGGTCCAGCGACGGGAGAGCCGGATCCAGCTGCCATCGCCGACCTCGCCGGAGGCCATCGCCCCCATCGCGAAGGCGAACGGCACCGTCATCCCGACATACCCGAGGTACAGCAGCGGGGGGTGGATCCCCATCAGCCAGTGATTCTGCAGGAGCGGGTTAGGTCCCGGGCCATCGGGCGGCACCGGGAAGACCGCGCCAAACGGAAAGGCGGGCGCCACCAGGAGGAACTGGAAGAAGATCCCGACCCCGAGCATGGTGGCCGTGGTGTACGGGATCAGGTTGCCGGCGCGCGACCGGTTCCAGAACACGACCAGCGCGGTGAGGAGGGCCAGCACCCACCCCCAGAACAGGATGGAGCCCTCGAGCGCCCCCCACAGCGAGATCACGGTGTAGTAGAGCGGCGTGGCGCGACTGCCGACCTGCGCGACGTACTCGATGGAAAAGTCGTGCGCGACCAGGCCGAAGATCATGGCGAAGGTCGCCGCCGTCATCAGGCCAAACTGCAGGTAGGTGGCCGCATAGCCGGCATTGAGCCATGCCTCCTTCCGCCGGCGCGCCCCAAAGGTCACGAGGAACAACGCCGCGACGGTGGCGGCCAGCGACACGTACAGCGCACTCGCCCCGATGGCTCGCGTCACGAGGCCTTCTCTCCCTTGATCAACGACCGGTACATCTCCTGCGGCCGCTCACCCGGCTTGGGCGCGCGGTATTCCTCGGAGTGGCGGATCATCAGCTCCTTGGACTCGAAGACCTTCCCCGCGCCGTACCGACCGATGACCACGACGCCCATCCCATCGCGGAACATCTGCGGCGGCGCGCCCTTGGAGTGCACCTCGATCTCCTGCGCCCCGTCCGTCACGCGGAACCGGAGGTCCAGCGAGGCCGCGTCCCACTTGACCGACCCGGGGGCCACCTGGCCGCCCAGGCGGACCGTCTTGCCATAGGCTTCCGGCCCGAGCTGCGTCAGTTCCGCGGGCGTCTTGAAGTACTCGAGGTTGTCCTCGATGCCGCCCAGCAT
The DNA here is from genome assembly GCA_016794835.1 of Gemmatimonadota bacterium. GTDB lineage: Bacteria > Gemmatimonadota > Gemmatimonadetes > Gemmatimonadales > Gemmatimonadaceae > RBC101. Next base: position 5,879 of record JAEUJL010000519.1, read on the forward strand.
CAGGTAGGCGAAGGCGCCGGCGACGATGACCCCGGCGATGACAAACACTGCCGTGCGGCGGCCCGTGTCGGAGCTCATGCGCCACCTCCCAGCGCCGACCGCGCGCTCTGTACCCGGGCCTCGGCGGCCTGGCGGGCACGCCGCAGGTGCAGGCCATAGCCGATGACCGCCAGCCAGGTCACGGCGAAGGCGGCGATGATGAAGGCGTTGTTGTACTCAGGCACGGGAACCTCCGGGGGTACCCTTGAGGGCCAGGCGATCCATGAGCTCATCCGCGGTCTGCGTCATGAGCGCCGAGCGGTAACGATGCGCCACGGCATAGGCCATCAGCAGCATCAGGGCCACGGCGTTGGCACGCAGCGGCCAGGTGTAGCTCGAATCCAGCGTCATCGGGCTCGACTGCATCTGGTGCAAGGTACGCCACCAGCGCACGGACATGTAGACAATGGGGACATTGAGGGCGCCGAGCAACCCGACGACCGCGCTCCACTGCGCGCGCCGTTCCGCGTCATCGACGAAGGTCCGGAGGATCAGGTACGCCACGAACATGAAGAAGAGCACCGCCGTGGACGTCAACCGCGGTTCCCAGGTCCACCAGATGCCCCACGTCGGCTTGCCCCAGATCATGCCTAACGCCAGGGTGAGGCCCGTCAGGAGCATCCCGACCTCCGCGGCCGAGGCCGCCAGCAGGTCGTCGGCCAGGCGGCCCTTCCACAGGTAGCGCAGCGACGCCAGGGCCACGAGGAGGAACGCCAGCATCGCGTTCCACGCCGCCGGCACGTGCACGTACATGATCTTCTGCAGGTGCCCCATGTCCCGGTCCGGCGGGCTCGTCAGGACCCCATACACCTGCGCCGCGACCAGCAGCACCAGCCCGGCGACGCCAACGGTGGTCCACCGCACCTCGCGCGACGCCATGGGCGCGGCCGTCGCGGCTCGATTCACTACGCTCTCCATCTCACACCTCGATGACGAATTCGAACACGGCCAGCGCGGCCGCGAGGAACACCACGTCATACACCAGCAACATCCGAATCCACGCCCCGGCGTCGCGCATCACGTTCCCCTCGAGTAACGAGGTCGACGCCTCCACCGCTCCCAGCAGGACCGGGATCATCATCGGGAAGAGCAGGAGCGGCAGCAACACCTCGCGCGACCGACTCCGGCTCGACATCGCCGCATAGAAGGTGCCCAGCGTGACGAACCCGATCGTGCCAAGGAGTGTAACGCCAAGCTGCGCCGCCCAGGCATCAGGGATCGATACATGAAACAGCACGAGGGCCACCGGAATCACGATCAATTCAACGAGGCCAACAAAGGCGAGGTTCGCGAGCAGCTTCCCGGCGAAGATCGACCAGCGCGACCCGGGATAGAGCAGCAGCGGCTCCAGCGCGCCGCCGTCCAACTCGAGTTGGTACGACCGGTTGAAGGCGAGCACCCCACTGAACAGGATCGCCAGCCAGATCGCACCGGTCGCCGCCTCGCGCAGCGACTCCGTGTCCGGGCCGAGGGCGAAGCCGAACAACATGAGCACGAGCACACCGAGGAAGGTGACGGCGTTGAGCCCACTCTTCGATCGTCGCTCGGCCGTGAGGTCCTTCAGGGCCACGGCGCGGACGCGGCGCCAGTCGTCGCGCCAACTCATGAGGCGAGCTCCGCGAGCATCTCGGACGCCGACGGCAGCTCTGGCTCCGCCTGCCCCTCGACCCGCCCCTGGAACATCACCTCCACGCGGTCGAGCAGCGATCCCGCGCTCTGGCGATCGTGCAACACGATCAACGCGGCCCCACCCTCCGACCCGCGGACCACTTCGGCCACCACCTCGTTGACGAGGGCGACCCCCTGGCGATCGAGCGAGTTGTACGGCTCATCGAGCAGGAGCACCCGCGGGCGCTGCATGAGCAGCCGCGCCAGGGAGAGCCGGCGCTGCATGCCGGAGGAGAAGGTGCGGACGCGTTCGTCGCCATCCCGGAGAAGGCCCACGCGATCGAGGGCGGCATCGATCCCGGACGCGTCGCGCCCCAGCATGCTGGCGGCGAACTGCAGGTTCTCGCGGGCCGTGAGGTCGTCGTAGAGGCCGGGGTGGTAGGTCATCAAGGCGACCTGCCCTCGCACCCAGTCGGGCCGTTCGCGGACGTCATGCCCCAGTACGCTGGCTCGCCCCGAGGTCGCACGAATGAGGGTCGAGAAGACGCGCAGGAGGGTGCTCTTCCCGGAGCCGTTATGCCCCTCGAGGCCAACCACCTCTCCCGGCCGAACGGCGAGATTCGCCCCACGCAGCGCCCATCGGCGGCCATAGCGGCGCGTGACCCCGTCGGCCAGCAGGGCCAGGGTGCCGGGGTCCGGATTGAGGGGGATGGCGGTCGCTGGCACAGGCAGAATCTAACCCCCACTATTCCGCCAGATCGCGGGTGGGTCCCCCGGAACTTCCCGTCAGTCTTTCCCCTACGCCAGCCCCCTCGTGACTGCCCCCCTTTCATCTGATGCCGGCTCCCCGGCTGGCGCGAACACCGCCGCGGCAGAGATGAAGCTTCCCCGCTCGTTTCTTTCCCGCGGTGGTACCACCGCACTCGCGCGGGACGTCGACCTCAAGGAGATGGCCGCCGCGCTCAGCGACCCCGCCGTGACGCTGTGGGTCGACATCGACAGCAGCAATCGCGCGCAGTTCGCCCTGCTCGAGAAGCTGTTCGGCTTCCACCCGCTGGCCATCGAGGACGTGCTCAACCCGATGAGCCGCCCCAAGGTCGACCAATACGACCACTACCTGTTCGTGACCCTGCGCGTCGTCCGGTTCGTGGATGAGACCACGGACCCGTACGACCTGGAGACGGCGAACCTCTACTTCTTCATCGGGACCAATTACCTGGTGACGGTCCATGCCGGCCCGTCGCACCACGTGGAGCACCTCGCGGGGATCTGCCACCGGACCCCGGACGTGATCGGGCGCGGGCCGGCCCGCGTGGCGCACCAGCTGATGGACAGCGCGATCGACGCCTACTTCCCGATCCTCGACCGGGTCGACGAGTTCCTCGACTCACTGGAGGAGCGGGTCTTTGCCTCGTTTGACGAGGGATCGCTCCGCGACATCTTCGCGGTGAAGCGCCTGGTCCTCTCGCTGCGCCGGTACCTCGCCCCCCAGCGCGAGATCTTCAACGTGCTGTCCAACCGTCCCTCCCCCCTGCTCGCCCCCGAGCTGCAGCTGTACTTCCGCGACGTCTACGACCACATGTTGCGGATCAACGACTCGCTCGAGACCTACCGGGACCTGTTAAGCAGCACGATGGAAAGCTACCTCTCGCAGGTCTCCAACCGCCTGAACCTCGTCACCAAGGGCCTGAGCGTCGTGGCCACGCTGAGCGTGCCGTTCGTGGTGGTCAGCGGCATGTGGGGGATGAACTTCACGCGCAGCATTCCCCTGACGGACCATCCCTGGGGGTTCGAGATCATGCTGGTGGCCCAGCTCGCGTTAGGCGCCGGGCTCGTCGGCCTGCTGCGCTGGCGCAAATGGCTCTGACCGCCCGCCGCGCGACCTAGGGCAGCGGCCCGCGCCAGGCGGCCAGCCCCACCTCGAGCATGAGGGCCAGCAACGCGAGGCCGAGGGGCCAGCGGAACAACTCCGCATAGCGCGTGAACACCCGGGTGCGCACCGGCGTGCGTTCCAGCTGGTCGATCTCGAGCGTGATGCGATCGAGCGCCGCCGCATCCCGGGCCCGGAAGTACCGCCCGCCGGTCCGTTCGGCCACTTCGGTCAGCAACTGGTCGTCGATCTCCACGGGGCGGTTCTCGTACCGCAGGCCGAACACCCCGCGTCCCACGGGCACGGGCGCCATCCCCTCCGTTCCCACGCCGATGGTGTAGATCTTCACGCCAAAGGCGGCGGCCGCCTGCGCCGCGGTGCGGGGGTCGATCGCCCCGCGGTTGTTCACGCCATCCGTCAGCAGCACGATCACCCGGGAACGACCGGGCGCGCCACGCAGCCGGTTCGCCGCCGTGGCAATCGCCGTCCCGATCGCCGTCCCGTCCTCCAGCTGGCCCGGCTGCAGGTTGTCGATCGCGGCGAGCACCACGGGATAGTCCGTCGTCAGGGGCACCTGCGTGAGCGCCTCGCCGGAGAACGCGACGATCCCGATGCGATCGCTCGAGCGGAGGTTCACGAACTGCTTCACCTTCTCGCGCGCGACTTCCAGGCGGTTCTGGGGTTGGAAGTCCTCCGCCAGCATTGAGCTGGAGATGTCGAAGGCGACCACGATATTGATCCCCTCGCTATTCGCCTGCTCGGAGCGACCCGCGATGCGCGGACGCGCGAGGGCGATCACGAACCCGGCCACGGCCAGCGAGCGCAGGACCACCAGGGCCACCGGGATCCAGCTCCCGACCCTCGGCCCCTGCGCCAGGACCGCCGCCCCCGAGAAGGTGATGGCGCGCTCCGACCGACGCCGACGCCGCCACCACCACCACGCCGGGAGGAGGAGCAACAGGACGAGAGCGAGGGGGCTCTCGAATTGGAATCGGCCAAGCCAGGCGGGGGTCCACACGGGTAGGGAACATACACGCCCGGCGCCCCCGGGTTTCGCCCCCACAGGTTGTCGCTCGCGTCCCCCACAAAGACGAGACCGGCAATTCCCGCCGCCCCTCGCGGAAGGCCGTATGTTGATGCCGGACAACGACTACGCCGATACTTCCCCCGTGATGGCGTCCGGAACGCCCCCTGCATCATGGCTACGCACGATCCCGATTCGACCGACCCCGATCTGATGCGAGACGAACAGCTGCTGACGAAAATCGCCGACGCCGTCCTCATCGTCAGTCGCGACGGGGTCATTGCCAAGGCGTCCAAGGGCGTTGAGCGCGTGATTGGCTTCGCGGGCGCCGGGCTGGCAGGCAAGCGACTGACCTCGCTGCTCCACGAGGACAACGTGGCCGAGGCGTCGCAGGCCGTCCTGCGGGTGTCCAACGGGGCCGAGCTGCACGTGCCCCAGCGCTGGCGCACCCGCACAAACGAGGGGGCGTTCGTGGACATCGAGTTCACCGCCACCCGCCTTGCTGATGCGCCGGCCGAGCGCTGTGTCGTCGTCTCGATGCGCCCTGCCCCCCCGCGCGACGCGGATGAGGGAGCGGATGTGCTCAAGGACCCGCTCACCGGGCTCCCCTCGCGCGCGCTCTTCCGGGATCGGGTGGAGCACGCCTTGGCCCGCGCACATCGCCAGCAGCTGCCGCTGGCCGTGCTCCTGCTCGAGTTCGAGGATTTTCGTGCGGGGGCCACGCGGGCAACCATCCAACAGGTCGAGACCGTGATCGCGGCGGCCGCGGTCCGGCTGGCCACCTGCCTGCGCGGCACCGACAGCGCGGCGCGCTTCGAGGGTGCACGCTTCGGGATCCTGCTCGAGGACATGGCGGACGAGAGCAACTTCGTCCAGGTCGCCGAGCGGATCGGCCAGGCCTTCGCCAGCCCCCTCATGGCCGGCACCGTCGGTTTTGTCGGCAACGCCAACCTCGGCATTGCCTCCGCAACACCGGACGACACCGTCGATGATGTCCTGCGGCACGCCGACGTGGCCCTCCGCGCCGCCAAGCGCCGCGGCCGCGGGGCCTGCGAGCTGTTCGACCCCCGGGTGCACGAACCGGCGTTGTCGCACACGCGACTCGAGGACGACATCAAGCGAGGGATCGACGCCGGGGAGTTCTCCCTGGTCTACCAGCCCATCGTCATCCTCCGCAGCCGACGCATCGCCGGCGTGGAGGCCCTGGTCCGCTGGAACCATCGCACCCGCGGACTCGTGCCCGCCGCCGCGTTCGTCCCGGTTGCCGAGGAATCCGGCCACATCATCGAGCTCGGCCGCTGGATCCTGCGGGAAGCCTGTCGACAGGCGCGCACCTGGCAGGACTCCATTGGCCCGGACCGGTCCCTGACCGTCACGGTCAACGTCACCGCGAAGCAGCTGCTGCACGGGACCTTTGTCGACGACGTCTCCGTCGCGATCCGGGATTCCGGGATCGAGCCCCATCGCCTGGTGCTCGAGGTCTCGGAGGGTGCCCTGGTCAAGCACCAGTCCGTTGCGCTCACCCGGCTCCGCGAGGTTCGCGCCCTGGGCGTGCGCATTGCCATCGATGACTACGGTTCACGCGGCGCGTCGCTCGGCGACCCGGGCGAGATCCCCGTCGACATCCTCAAGATCGACCGCAGCTACGTGAGCCAGGTGAACCGTCGGCCGGAGGAACACGCGGCCACGCGGGCCATCGTCGCGTTAGGCAAGCTCAAGCGGCTCCGCACCGTGGCCGAGGGGATCGAGCGCGAGGAGCAGCTCGCCGAGCTGCTCCGGTTCAAGTGCGAATACGGCCAGGGCGCGCTGTTCTCCGAGCCCGTGACGGCGGCCGACTTCCTCGAGCTGCTCCGGCGCGACTGACCGCCCGGGTCACCCCGGGAGGACGAACCGCACGACGACGAGCGCCACGAGGAGCAGCAGGCTCATCGAGGCGAGGGCGGCGAGCGTGGTGCGCACGCCAGCGGTCCGGATGCTGTCCGGGGATACGGCCAGTCCAACGCCGGCCATCGCGGCCACCGTCAGTGCGTGGGCCAGGACCTGGGCGCCCTGGGCGACGGGTGGTGGGATGATCCCTGCCGTGCGCACGCCGGCCCCAACGAGAAACAGCACCAGGTACCAGGGCAGCACCTTGCGCAGGGCGGCTCCGACCCCGCTGCCGGGTGCCGGCGCCGCTCCCTCCCGGGCCTGACGGCCCAGCCAGACCAACCAGGGCACCATGAGCAGGACGCGCACCAGCTTCACCATCGTGCCGACCTCGCTGGCCGCGCCACTGACGGGAAAGGTCGCGGCGAGCACCTGGGGCATGGCGTACACGGTCATCCCGGCCAGCGCCCCGTAGCGCGCGTCATCGAGCCCCGTCACGGTCCCGATCACGGGCAGGGCCAGCACCAGCCCGATGCTGAGGAGCGCGGTCGACGCGATGGCGGACGCCGTCTCCAGGGCGGTGGCACCGCTCGCGCGCGCGACGGCGACAATCGCCGTGTTGCCGCAGATGGCGTTCCCGGACGCGACGAGCACCGCGTGCCGCCGCCCCAGGCCACTCCAGCGCCCGATGAGGATGCCGGCGCCTAACGCGACGATGGTGGTCCCCACGGTGCAGGCCACCAGCAGGGGGCCGGCCGCGGCAAACCGCTGGAGGTCCGTCGTCACCCCCAGGACCACGATCGCGACTTCCAGCACCTGGCGCCCCATGAACCCGACGCCCTCCTCCCAGGAGGCCGGGAGGGGGCGCACGGCATGGACAATCATCCCGAACAACAAGGCGAGGACGACCGCGTCCGGCGCCCACGACACATGTGGCGCCGCGAGCCGCGTCACCCCCCAGGCGGCCAGGGCGACACCCCCCGCGGCCGCGACCCCCGGCGCACGACCCCTCACGTCGACGGGACGACCACAGGCGCCGGACTCGTCGCGCCGATGTATTCCTTGCGATAGAGCGTCACGAACTCGAAGAAGTACTGGATCGCGAGCGGGCCGAGGAGCACGCCCAGCAGCCCGAAGTATTTCACCCCGGCAAAGGCCCCGATGAGGGTGACCATCGGGTGCAGGTTCGACACGCGCCGATAGATCAACGGACGGATCACGTTGTCGATGTTGCTCGCGAGGCCCGCCCCGATCACGAGGAGGGTGACGGTCGCCCCGTAGCGCCCCTGCGCCAGGAGCACCAACACCCCCGGCAGCCAGACCAGGGCGCTGCCCAGCACCGGCAGGATCGACGCAAACCCGGTCACCACCCCCCAGAAGAGCGCGTTAGGCAGCCCCACGACCCAGAAGGCGAACCCGATCAGGGTCCCCTGGGCGAGGGAGGTCAGCAAGGTGCCAAGCACCGTGGCATGGGTGACCGAGTAGAACCGGTCACGCAGCAGGTTCGCTCCCTCCTCCGAGAACGGGAGGAACTCGCGAAACGCCTTCCACGACACCTCGGCGGAGACGAGCATGTAATAGAGGGCAAAGAAGGAGATGACGAGGTTCAGCGTGGCACGCGCTGCCCCTCCCACGAAGTCGAAGGCCTGCTGGGACAACCACCTGAAGAATGTCCCGCTGGCCTTGGCCACCTCGGCCCCGATATCGACCGTGCCGATCTTGGGGAGGTTGCTGAGGTGCGCGAAGGCGTTCGACTGCTGCGCCTGCCGCAACATCTCGGAGCCCTGGTCGGCGACGAGCGCCACGATCCACATGACCGGGATCGCGATCGCGAAGACGGCGAACACCAGGGTGAGCGAGGCCGCGCTGTCCGCGCCCAGGCGGCGCCGGAGCCGCTGGTACACCGGCACGCATAACACGTACAGGACCGCCGCTCCCAGCAACCCGACCGCGAACGAGGCGATGGACACGGCGATCGCCGCACCCAGGAGGATGATCAGGAGTCCAGCGCGTTCACGCTTGGTGTGCAGGAATTGCATGTGCGGGGAGTGAGCTGCGGCGGGTAATCTGGTGTCCGGCCGCCGCCCCCGCACCTCACCCCAGCATGCGGGCCCGCTGCTCCACCTCGGCCTCGATCCGGCCGCACATGAGGTCGCAGAGGCGCATCACGTCCCGGTCGCCCAGGGCGTAGTAGGTCCAACTGCCCTCCCGGCGGCGCTTGACGAACCCCAGAGTGTGCAGCAGCGCCAGGTGCTTGGACGCGTTGGCCTGCGAAAGCTCGGTCGCCTCCACCAGCTCGGACACGGTCCGTTCGCCGTCGCGCAGGGCACTCAGCAACCGCAGGCGTGCCGGGTCGGAGAGCGCCTTGAAGCGGTCGGCGACCAGATCGAGCAGTCCGGGGGTCAGGATGCGCGGCATGAGCGAAAGGGGAAAGTCGGACTGCAACCTAACGCACCGGCCGGGGCTGGCACCCGAGCCAGCCAGCCGCCCCCAGTCCCCGCTCCAGGGGACAGAACCCCGTGAAGCTCGACTGGAGCATGTTGAAGCCCACGAAGGCCGTGAAGCCGAGCCAGGCCGGGTGGACCCAGGTCGTGAGGGCGACGGACGCGAGGATGAAGGTTCCCGCGATGCGGAGGATGATGTTCGGAGGGCACATGGGGTGTGACAGGTCGAGATGGAAGAAGGAAGGGACGCCGGGGAGAAACTCCATCACAGCGCGGGGGAACCCGGACAGACGGTGCGTGCGGATGCGCTACCATGCCCGGAGCACCGTCCCCTGCCCCGGAGGCCCACATGATTTCGCAGACCACGCGGTACGGCTTTGGCGTGACCCTGGCCATGCCCTACGAGGAAGCCACGCGGCGCACGCGCGAGGCGCTGGCCGCCGAGGGATTCGGCGTGTTGACCGAGATCGACGTCGCCGCCACGCTCAAGAAGAAGCTCGACGTCGACTTTCGCCCGTACGTCATCCTCGGGGCATGCAATCCGCCGTTGGCGCACCGCGCCCTCTCGGCGGAGCGCGACATCGGCCTGCTCCTCCCCTGCAACGTCATCGTCTACGCCGGTGACGCGGAGGGAACGAGTGTGGTCGCCGCGATGGACCCGGTCGAGGCCCTGTCCCTCACCGGCCGGACCGACATCGCCGAGCTGGCGTCCGAGGTGAAGGCGCGACTGCACCGGGCCCTGGCGTCGCTGGAAACGGCGCGCTGACCCGCGCATCAGAAGTAGGTCTCCACGGGGAGCACGGCGACATGCAGGTGCTCCCCGGCGACGAGGGACCGCTTGTACTCCCGAAGCGCCTGCACCAGCGCATCGACCCGTGGTGCCGGCACGATGCTGAACAGGATCGTGCCGCTCCCGGGCCAGGCCCGTGTCCCGAGCAGCGGGCCACTGGGCCCACTCCCGTGGACGTTGCGCAGTTCGGTGTACCCGCCGGCGTCATGCGCGTCGAGGAGCCGAGTCAGGCGGTCTTCGTGCGGCCCGCTGTGGATGAGCATCAGCAGCTTCATGGAGCCTCCGTCGTGGGCGTCCGGTGGCGCAGCTCCCAGTAGAGGAGCGGCACGACCACCATGGTCAGCAGGGTGGCCGCGACGGCGCCGAACATGAGCGCCACTGCCAGTCCCTGGAAAATCGGGTCAAGCACCATCACCAACCCGCCGATCACGACCGCCGCGGCGGTGAGCGCGATGGGACGGAACCGCACC